>JAJDWM010000112.1 GCA_022825595.1 Bryobacterales bacterium
GCGTGCCGTTGGCCGCGACCGGCGTGGAGTAGATCACGTTGCCGAAGTTGATCTCCGAGAGCACTTCGAGCTCGCGGCCGGCGTTGAGGACCGAGAGATCCCCGTCCTCGTCCCCGATCATCACCTTCCCGTCCACCACGTATGGCGAGCCCCACACGGCCGCGAGCATGTCGTGCTCCCACAGCAGCTCGCCCGTCGCTAGGTCCAAGGCGTGGAAGAAGCCCGAGAAGTTGGGCGCGTAGACGATCCCGTCGTGGATCGCGACCGTTGAAATCGTGCGCCGGAATGGGTGGTGCCAGACCACGTGGCTCTCGGTCACGTCCCCCGTCCCGCTGGCGTCGACGGCCCACAAATGGCCGACGCCCTCCCCGTGCTCGGGATCTTGGCCCACGGCGATGTACACCGTACCGTCGAGAATTACCGGAGTCGCGATCAGGTTGTTGCGGTCCCCGCGGCCCTGCTTCCACTCCGATTCCTTGGGGTTGGTGTCGAATTTCCAGATCAGCTCGCCGCTCTCGGGGACGAAGCTGTACAGCCACCCGTCGCCGCCGGCGAACACGACCTGTTCGCGGCCGCCGGCCTCGCCGTAAGCGGGCGACGACCACTGACCGTGGAGGATGTTGCGGCCTGGCGAGCGATCCTCCCACAGGATTTCCCCGGTCTTACGGTTGAGCGCAAGGAAGCTCGGGCTGCGCGGCGAGGGTATGTTGATGTGGCTCTCGTCGACCCCGTTGGAAGTGTTGACGAACAGCAGGTCCCCTACGACGAGCGGGGATGTGGCCGCCATGTTGTGCGGGAACACGCCTAGGTCGTTGTACATGTCTACGACCCACAGGATGTCGCCGTCGGTGGGCTCTTGGCGCTCCTCGTCCTTGAATGGGCCGTCATTCTCGCCGTCACGGAATCCCTCGGCGTCCACGGCCAGCACTTCGGCCCGGTTCGATACGTAGTACACCATCCCGTCGGCTACCGCCGGCGAGGAGCAGACGCCCTGCTCGGGCCAGTCATTGACGCGCCCGGCGGCCAGTTTCTCGTGCGTGATCTGCCAGAGGAACTCGCCGCTCTTCTCGTCGAAGGTCATCACCACGCCGCGGTCGTCCGGATAGGCCTCGTCCCGCAGGAGCTCGTTGTTGGTCCCTAGGAACACCTTGCCTTCTGCCACGACCGGATTGCCGTAGGACTGCGAGCCGATCTCGGCCACCCACTTGATGTTCTGGCTGGAGCGCACGTCCCATGTGCGCGGGATGTCCGTCTCGGCGGACACCATGTTGCGCGACGGGTTGCCGCCCCACATAGGCCAGTCGGCCGCGGGGGCGACCGCCGCGCAGGCCGCCGCGGCCACCAGCCATCGGCTCAGGATCGTGCGAGATAGCATGCGAGACTCCGGTGTCCGCGATCAGCCGCCGAATGCGCTGACCTCAAGGTTGTCGTAGTAGAGGTCCGCCGAGGAGTAGCCGTAGATCCCCGGGCTCCCGTGGTCATGGCCGAGGGGGTCGACCGCCTCGATCGTCCAATCCTTGGGCTCCTCGGACGCCTTGGGCCAGACCTTTCCGAGGATGGTCGTGCTGCCGTCCTCGGCCGGCTCCACGCGCAGCCTGACCACGTACCACACGTCCGGATCCCACTCCAGCGGCACCTCCTTCGAGAAGCGACCGAGCTCGGAAAGCCACGTACGGATCATGAGCGACTGGGCGTTGCCCATCATGGCCAGCGTGTAGCGGTGGGACACCAGACCCATGTCGCCAAGGCGTCGGCGCTGCTCCGTCGACATCATCTCGGCCCGGATCTCGTAGCCGCGCTGGCTAGGTGTACCGACATAGACGGTCGTCCGCCAAGAGCGCGGGTTGCCAGAGGGCTTCTTGAGCCGCTTGTGGCCGTCCATCTCCGCGATTGTGAATCGGCCGCGGGCCGCCGACCAGCCGTCCGGGACGGAATCCGCGGCGTACCCCTCGAAGTCCTCGGAAAACCCGCCGTTCGGCCGCACGGCGACGCGCGCCGTGCCGGTGAGGTTTCCCACGGTGGCCTGGACCAAACCGCCTTGGGGGAAAGCGCCGCTGGCGGTGAATTCCCCGTTGTTCCGCAGCGTTCCGGTCAGGGCCCCATCTAGCGCCCAGTCGGCTTCGGATTCCCCGATCAGCCGGCCGGAACCGTCGAACAGGCGCGCCGTGAACCTAGCCTGGCCCCCGGGGACGAGGTTGACCTCAGCCGGCACGACCTGAATATGAGCTGCCTCGGCACCCTGCGGCGCCGGGGCCGGGGGTGCGACGGGCGCCTGCTTGGGGACAGCCCGCCCGGACGGGCCGGCGATGCAGTACAGGTCACGGTTAGTGATGAAGTAGACCCGCCCTCCCGCGATCGCCGGGGATCCGTTGATCTGCGTCAGGCTGCCATCGGGATTGTGGAATTCGTCCACGTCTGTGGGCACAGGTTCCTCGCGGCCGCGCAGGCGCAGGATGTGGAACTTGCCGTCCACGTCGGAGACGAAGAGCTTCCCGTCGCCGATCACGGGAGAGGCGCGCTGGGCGATGCCGATGTTGCGCATCCAGAGCTCGTTTCCGGTCTCGCCGTCGAACGCCGCCAGATTTGCCGAGTTATCTACGTGGTAGATGATCCCGTCCTGGACTGCCGGCGAGGCATACCCTGCGGCGAAGCCGTCCGCCATCCACAGGAGGGCGGGTCGGCCTTCGGAGATGCTGGAGCCGTCCAGCGCCACCAAGCGCCCCATCGATGTGCTGCCGTCCACGTTCTCCTCGCTGTGCGAGGCGAACACAGTGGTCCCCTCGACCGCCACGGACGAGTTGATGCCGCGCTTCGACAGCGGGTAGCCCCAGACCCTGAGGCCCGTCGCTGCCTGCATCGCATAGATGCCGCCGTCGCCGTTGCCTGCTATCAGCAGTCGCTGGCCGCCTATCTCGTGGACAACCGGGACGGAGTACGTGGTGTCGTAGGGGGCCTGGCCGGGAGTCGACAGCCAGATCGTCTCGCCGGTGCGCTTGTCTAGGGCATAGAAGCGGTGACGGGGAATGAATGTCGACCCCCATCCGGCCGAGAGGAAACTCACGATCAGGAGGTTGCCGTCCAAGACCGGCGTCACGGTCCGCCCGCCAAAGCCGCTGATCCGACCGACCTCCTCAGACGTCGAACGTTCCCAGATCACGCGGCCGCTCGGGTCGAAGGCGATCAGCATTCCCTCGACGCCGTGAGCAAATACATTGCCCGTGGCGGGGTCGGCCACTAGGCTGGCCCACCCGACCCGATGGTGGGGAATGTCGGTCTGGAAGACGCTGTAGCGGTGCTCCCACGCCAGCCGTCCCGTGTCCGCTTCGAGGCACGCGACCTGCTCCTGCCATCTCGTCTCGTCGTCGGGCTCTGCCAGTCGGATCACGCACACACGGTCGCCCACCACGACTGGCGTGGACCTGCCTCCGTAAGGCGCCTTCCACAGCAGGTTCTCGCCCTCAGGGGACCAAGATTCGGGAAGCCCTACATCCGCCGATGTGCCGTCGGACGCGATTCCCCGCCAGAAGCTCCAAGTGTCGGAGTCGGCTGCCTGGGCACTGAGGCCTCCCAAGAGCGGGAGCAGGACGCTGAGCGCAAGCAAGGGGGGCATCGAGGAGAACGGACGGGCGTGCATCATGGCGCAGCGGGCGCTTCGCGCTGCCCGATACCAAGAGGGGCTCATTGTAGCAATTGGCGTCACGGCGCCTTAGGAGGTTTCCGCGCGCGGGGGCTAGAGACAAGCCGATGGCGACGCCGATGAGCGCGGTCGGAACTGTCAGCACGATGGTCAGCGGCCTGCGGAACGAGTTGAACTGCGCTACCGTCGAGGGAGGCGGAACGACTGCTCATGCCGTTCGACCACGACTCGCTTCCCATGCGACTGTTCACGGCGTCCCATGGGCGTGCCTGGAGCCCCGGCGACATCGACTTCTCGCAGGAGCGTTCCGACTGGCTCGCCCTCACCGATGACGAACGGCGTCTGCTGGTGAGGCTCGTGGCCGGCTTCCGACTCGGCGAACGCGGCGTCACCCACGAATTGGCTCCCCTGCAGATACGACTACGCCACGCCCGCTGGATCGAGGAGCAGGTATTCGTGGCCGCGCAAATGTATGAAGAGGCGCGGCACGTTCAGTTCTTCGAGCGCTGGCTGGTCGAGGCGCTGCCCGGCCGGTTCGGAGTCGACATCCCCTACCCCGACTTCCACGGGGACATCTTCTCTGCCCGTCTGCCGCTTGCCATGCGGACCTTGCTCCACGACGACAGCCCAGAAGCCCTATTCCGAGCGGTCATGCTCTATCACTTCTACGTCGAAGGCGTAAGCGCCGAGGCCGGCTATACCCTGTATCACGCGATTTTCGAACGAAGCGGGAGGTTTCCCGGCCTCGAGCGTGGCATCCGGCTGATCCAACGCGACGAGCAGCGGCACATCGCCTTCGGCGTCCATATGCTGCGTCGGCTGCTGGCCGAGCACCACGACCTGGCTGGCGTCTTTGAGGACCAAGTCGCGGTTATGCGCCGGTTCGCGGAAGCCGATCCCGACGAGGTGCTTGCCGGCTTCCAGCCGCGGAACACGCCCTTTGGCTTGGAGCACGGTTCTTACCGCCAATCCTACCTGGACAAGCTCGAAGCCATGCGGCGGCGCGTGGTCGATCGCTCGCCGTAGCGCCCGGCCGGGTCGCAAGGGATTCGGCCGGTTGCCGCGCATGAGTGTGGCGCTGCCAGCCATGCGCAATGCCTTCGGATTGATGGACTTGTCACGGACGCTCGACCGATCGTTACTCCGGCTGATGACAAGATCCCCGTCGATGGCGCCTCGTCCCACCTTCCGGGCGACTGGCTGCGCGCCCACCGGGCGGTACTCCGGCGACGGGTGGCCACGCGCGGGCACGGGCGAGTGGGCCTGCGCTGGCCCGCGTCCAGAACGGCTGTCCGGCGCTGCGCTCGCCTATAGCAGCGTCCAAGCGAACCACGAAGCCAGCAGCCCGCCGACGCCGAGTATCGCGGCACCGACCCACCGCCTCCACTCGGAAAGCCGGACCAGGGCAATCGCCCCGACTGCCGCGCCAGCCGTCGCGCATCCGAACGCGAACAACGTGCTCGCGAGGGGATCCTGGAGCACGTGCGGAAGGATCGAGCCGAACTCGGCCACTGCGGCTTCGTGGCTGTCGGCCGCACCGGAGATGCGAATCCATCTTGTCAGGAGGTAGACAGGGATGAGGAGCAGGAGGATTCCCAAGACGGGCAGGACATTGGCCTCGAGGCGCTTTCTCGGCATTTCCCGCTCCCTCCTATAGTGCGGCCCACCCGGCCAGAAGACACGTCCCGCCGATTGCCGCGACGGCGCCCAGCCAGCCCGCGCCCCTCACCGCCGCCTCTGCAGAGAACGAACCTGTCGCCATCTCAACCTTTCCCGCCTGCAGGCAGCACTAAAGGATAGCCATGTGTAGCCGTCACTTCTGTCTTCATTTGGTGCTCCCTCGTCGTCGCGAAACTCCCCCTCGCCGGAATGAGGCGGGGCAAATCGAGAATCGAAATTGCCTGCCTCCCGTCCCGGCCATCTCGCCCCCAATCGATCCACTCGTGATATATTGGAATGCAGTCGCAGTCGTTGAGCATGAGAAGTGGGCCGGGTCCCACTTTTTTTTTGCTCGGAGGGCACATGCCGTCGCATCGGAGGATGATCGTAGACAGGACTCGCAGGATAGCTGGCGGGATAGCCGAGGCCGAGCGCCTTGAGCTGGTCGGTGCCGAATGGAAGGGACCGCTCCGCGGGGGTGTGCTGCGCGTCTACATCGACGGTCCGGACGGCATCACCCACACTCACTGCGAGCGCGTGTCCCGTCGGCTCTCGGCGGCGCTAGATGTCGAGGACCTGGTCCCGGGCAACTACACACTTGAGGTCTCCTCGCCAGGATTGGACCGCAAGCTTCGGCACGGCTCAGACTTCGAGCGCTTTGAGGGACGGCGAGTGGCGGTGCGCACGCGGGAAGCGCTGCGCATAACTGGGCGCATCCAAGGCTTCACGCGAGGGGATGTCTCCCTGCGGACCGAGGCCGGGGAATCCCTGCGGCTGCCGCTCGACGACATCGAACAGGCGCGGTTAGTGGTGGACTGGTAGGCGAGTTACGCCAGGAGGCTGGATGGCAAGCGGAATCGTATCCGAGGTCGAGCAGCTCAGCCAGCACAAGGGCATCGCGCCCGAGATCATCCTAGAGGCGATCAAGGACGCGATGCTGGCAGCCGCCCGCAAGTACTACAAAAGCGACGAGGAGCTGGTCGCCGAACTCAACCCGTTGACCGGCGCCGTGAGCGTCTTCGCAGTCAAGACGGTCACCGACCTTGTCGCGAACCCGTCGCTCGAGGTCAGCCTGACCAGGGCGCAGCACTTGGATCCCACTGCCCAACTGGGAGACCAGATACGCTTCCCGCTCCCGACGTCGATGCTGGGCCGCATCGCGGCGCAGCAGGCCAAGCAGGTCATCCTCCAGAAGGTCCGTGAGGCGGAGCGGCAGACAATTTGCCGCGAGTTCGAGGGCCGCGTCGGCACAATGGACTACTGCACCGTCAAGCGCCACGAGGGCCCCGACATGATCGTCGAGATCGGGGGCACGGAGGCGCGCCTCCCTCGCAGGGACCAGTCGCGCTTGGAAGCCTTTGCCCCGGGTGAGCGAGTGCGCGTCATCATCAGGTCCGTGGAGCCGGTCGGGCGCGGCCCGGCCGTGATCGTCTCGCGTTCCAGCGAGGAGCTCGTCCGGCGCCTGTTCGAGCAGGAGGTGCCGGAGAACTACGACAGCACCGTGGAGATCGTCGCGTGCGCCCGTGAGGCCGGCGAAAGGACCAAGATTGCGGTGCGCTCGCGGGACCGCAACGTCGACGCAGTCGGTGCCTGCGTGGGCATGCGCGGCATGCGAGTGCAGGCGATCATCAGGGAATTGCGCGGCGAGAAGATCGACATCATCCAGTATCTCGACGATCCCCTTGAGATGGTGCGCTGGGCAGTCAGCCCGGCCAAGGTCACGCGGGTTAACGTGGTCGACCCCGAGCTGCGCCACATGGAGGTCATCGTCGACGAGACGCAGCTCTCGCTGGCCATCGGCAAGAAGGGCCAGAACGTGCGTTTGGCGGCCAAGCTGCTGGGCTGGCGCATAGACATAAAGAGCGAGGACCAGAACCGCAGGGAGGTGCAGGAGGCGATCGCCGCAATGAGCAGCGGCGGGACCCCCACCGCGATCCTCCAAGCCTACGGGTTGAGCCCGGGACTCATCGAGAGGCTGGCCGAGTCCGGCGCCGCGACGCTTGAAGCACTCGCAGACATGACGCCCGAACAGCTGCTGCGCATCGAGAGCGTCGGCCCGGAACTTGTGGACCGCATTCGCACAGCGGTAAACCGCTGCTACACGCGGCTGGCACGAACTGCGGGGGCCGTGCGGCCGGCAGAAGCGATCGTTGATCGCGAGCAGCCGGAGGAGCCGGACCAGGACAGCGAGCCGAAGGCCGCAGAGCCGGCCGTGCCGACGGTGCTGCCCGGCGAGCCCGACTCCGACGGGGCCGTAGACGATGACGATGACGAACTCGAATTCGACATGGCCGAATTGGACAGCTTTGGTAAGATGAACGTCTACCGGGGACCAGACGAGGGGGTCGGTTTCCCAGCGGGCGATGGCCGAGGGCTGGCGTCGGCTGAGGGTACGCTGAAAGAGTTGGAGACTTCAGAGGAGGGACGATCGCCGGAAGCCTTGGGCGAATCGGCTCCGGAGGGCAAGAACGATTCGGATCAATGAACTAGCAAGAGAGTTGGAGGTCAAGTCGGGGGAGATCCTCTCGATACTTCCGGACTTGGGGATTCACGGTCCGAAGTCCCATTCGAGCTCGCTCAGCGAGGCGGAAGCCAGCAAGGTTCGCGCGCGGATGCGCAAGCTTAGCGCCAAGAAGGCTGGTCCCGGCCCGCTCGCAGAGTTGGAACTCCCGCTCCGGACGAAGCGTCCGCGGGTCCGGCCTTCGGCTACGAGGACTTCCCGGAGAAGGTCCGCGGCGGGAGTCCGGCCCACGATAAGGATCGGCGGAACAGGTGCGCCGGCCTTCCAGCCTCCGCTGGTGGGCGGCCTGCGGCCTCCGCTCTCCGCGGGAGTGGTACCCCCCGTGCAGCCAAAGCCGGTGCAGCCCCCGCGTTTACAGCCGCCAAAGCCGGTGCAGCCGCCACCAGTGCGACCGAAGCCGGTGCGGCCACCGGGCGGAGCATCCCGGCAGCCGCCTGTGCCCCCCAGCCTGCTCCCAAGAGTCCACAAGCCAGCGGTAAGGCCCGCCGGAGCCAGCCCGGTCGCTCCGCCCCGCCGCCCAGCCCAGCCTGTCAAGGCGGCCGCTCCCGAGAGGCGGATGTCCCAGCCGTCTGCGCCGCCCGTTCGTCCGCCGGGCCCCGTGGCTCCCAAGTTCCAGCCGCCTGTCCGCCCGGCGCGCCCGGCGGTCTCGGCCCCGCCCCCGATTCCTCCGGCTCGCCCGAAGCCTTCTCCTCCGCCCCGTCCGCAGGTGCCTCGGCCCGCGCCGCCCCGCAAGGCTGGGCCCGCGCCGCCCTTGGCACCGCCCACCCGCCGTCCCCCCCCGCCCAAGCCGCCCGTTCCTGGCGCTCCCAAGCCGCCGCGCCGCCCCGCTCGCCCGGTCCGACCTCCGAGGGTTGCAGGCCATCCTGGCCGGGCTGCCGCGCGCGGATTGCCTAGGCAGCGGCCCGGTGGCGGTCCGGGCTTCAGCCCGGGCCGGCCGATCGTCCAGCGCCCGCACAAGCCGGCTGCCGTGCCCGGGATCCCGACTCCCCCTCCAGGTGGGTACCGCGGACCGGGCGGCCCTCGTCCGGGCATGCCGCGCCCAGGTTTGCCGCCACGCCCGGGGATGCCCCCGCGACCGGGCATGCCGCGCCGGCCGGGCGGACCGGGCCGGCCGCACAGGCCGCCCGGGTTCAGGCGGCCGCGACCGCCACGCCGCAGGCGAGATCTCGTGGCCTTGGCCGAGAGCAAGCTCCAGCAGCGCAAGCGGAAGGCCGAACTCCCGAAGGCCGTCAACACAGAGATCGTCGCCACCGAAGGCACGTCCGTCAAGGAACTGGCCGAGAAGCTGGGCCTCAAAGCCAGCCAGATCATCAAGCAGCTGGTCGAAGAGGGCCAGTTCGCGACCATCAACCAGCCTTTGGAACTGGAGACGATCAAGTCTCTTGCCGCGAAGTTCGGGGCCACGGTCGAAGAGCTCACCTTCGAGGAAGAGGCCGTCATCGCCATCGATCAGGACGAGAGTCCCGAGGATCTGGAGCCGCGGGCGCCGGTCGTCACGATCATGGGGCACGTGGACCACGGGAAGACGTCCCTCTTGGACAAGATCCGGTCCACGAACGTGGCCGCTCGCGAAGCGGGCGGCATCACCCAGGCCATCGGGGCCTACCACGTGGTCCAGGACGGCAAGCGCATCGTGTTCATCGACACGCCGGGCCACGAGGCCTTCACCAAGATGCGTGCCCACGGCGCCGCGGTCACGGACGTGGTTGTGCTGGTCGTCGCGGCCGACGACGGCGTGATGCCGCAGACCCTCGAGGCGATCGACCACGCCAAGGAGGCAAAGGTTCCGATCATCGTCGCCGTCAACAAGATCGACCTGCCCGGCGCGGATCCGGAGCGGTCAAAGCGGGAGCTGGCCGAGCGCGGGCTGGTGTCCGAGGAGTGGGGCGGTGAGACCATCTGCTGCAACGTCTCGGCGATGACGGGCGAAGGCATAGAGACCCTGCTCGAAATGATCAGTCTGGTGGCCGAGGTCGCGGAGTTGCGAGCGAATCCGAACCGTTCCGCCATCGGCGTTGTCCTGGAGGCCAAGCTGGACCGGGGCAAGGGCCCCGTGGCCACGGTGCTTACCCAGAACGGCACGCTCCGAGTCGGCGACACGTTCGTGGTCGGGGCGGTGCTGGGGAGGGTGCGGGCGTTGATGGACGACCGTGGCAGGAGAGTCCGCGAGGCAGGCCCCTCTTCGGCGGTCGTGGTGCTCGGGCTGGACTCGCTTCCGGAACCCGGGGACCAGCTCTCGGTCGTTGCCGACACGGGCCGTGCACGCAAGATCGTCGACTACCGCGAAGAGAAGGCCCGCCAGATGTCGATGGCCCAGAGCGCCCGGATCTCGCTCGAGCAGTTCCAGGAGCAGCTCGCTGCGGGCCGTACGAAGGAGCTGCCGATCATCCTCAAGGCAGACTATCAGGGCTCCGCGACTGTCCTGAGGGACACGCTTGCCAAACTGACCAGCGAAAAAGTCAAGGTGCGCGTGATCCACTCCGGCGTCGGAGCGATCAAGGAGTCCGACATCCTGCTGGCGATCACGGCCAATGCGGTCGTTGTCGGCTTCAACGTGCGCCCTGAGCGCTCCGCCGCGGCATTGGCGGACCGAGAGCGGATCGACATCCGGCTCCACACTGTGATCTACGAGCTCGTCGACGAGCTGAAGAAGAGCCTAGCCGGCCTGCTTGAGCCGATCCGCAAAGAGGAGCGCCTCGGGCGGGCGTCTGTTCTGGAGGTGTTCAACATTACGAACGTGGGCACGGTTGCGGGCTGCCTAGTGGCTGAAGGCTTGGTGGAGTCGGGTGCCTCGGCCCGCCTTCTGCGGGACAACGTCGTCGTCCACACCGGTCAGTTGGCCTCCTTGAGGCGATTCAAGGACGATGTCAAGGAGGTGCGGGCCGGCCAGGAGTGCGGCATGCACTTCGAGCGCTACAACGACATTAAGCGGGGCGACGAGATCGAGGTCTTCCGAACGATCGAGATCGCACAGGACATCGACGAGATCATCCCCGTCTAGGTGGTCAGCGGGTGTGCCGGCGCGCGTCCAAATGGAATGCCATCTCGGGACCCTGCACTTGCGGATCCGCGTGGAGCACTCGCGATCACTGAAGGACAAGCGCCAGGTCTTCCGCTCGCTCAAGGACCGTCTCGGAAAGCGCCACAACGCCAGCCTGGCGGAGGTCGCCGGGCATGACAGCCGCCAATACGGCGAGATCGTCGTCGCGACGGTCTCCAGTTCCCCGTCCCGAGTGGCCGAGGTCTTGGAGCGCGTCCGAAGAGATGCGCTCAGCGCACTGGGCCCCAGTCTGCTGGATGCAGATGCAGACATCTTCCCCCTGTAGACCGGCCCGCCGCAGGGTCCCCTTGGCGCTTGCGGTGGCGCTGTGTACTGTTGCGGCGCTGTGCGTGTCTTGCTCGGGGCACTCGTTGGTGCCCTCCGAAGATTTTGACGTGCTGGTGTACGGCGGCACATCGGCAGGCGTGACGGCAGCTGTCCAAGCCAGCCGGATGGGTGCGTCCGTTGCCCTCGTGGCTCCGGAGACGCACCTCGGCGGCCTATCGTCGGGGGGCCTCGGCTGGACCGACCTCGGAGACAAGTCAGTCATCGGCGGCTTGGCGCGCGAGTTCTACCACCGCGTTTGGCTGCACTACCAGCGGACCGAGGCATGGAGGTGGCAGCGCCCAGAGGAGTACGGCAACCGTGGCCAGGGCACGCCCGCGGTCGACGGGGACCTGCGCACCATGTGGGTCTTCGAGCCGCACGTCGCGGAGAGGATCTTCGAAGAGCTGCTCTCAGAACACGGCGTGGAAGTGCGCAGGAATGAGTGGCTCGACCGCGATGGCGGGGTGCTCACGCGGGGATCTCGGATCGAGCGGTTCGAGACGCTTGGGGGTCGGGCCTACTCCGCTTCGGCATTCATCGATGCAACGTATGAGGGAGACCTGCTGGCCGCAGCGGGCGCTTCTTACCGCGTGGGTCGCGAGTCAGCGGAGGAGTACGGGGAGCAGTGGGCCGGTGTGCAGAAGGCCGCCCGCCATCACGGGCACTTCTTTCCAGCCGGCGTCGACCCGTATGTTGTTCCGGGTGATCCGGAGAGCGGCCTGCTGGCTCGCATAAGCCCTGATCCCCCGGGCCACAACGGGCAGGGCGACGCAAGGGTCCAGGCCTATTGCTTCCGCATGTGCCTAACTAGGGTGCCCGCCAACAGGGTCCCGTTCGCCCGCCCGCCGGACTACGACCCCCGGCAGTACGAACTGTTGCTGCGTGTCTTCGGCAAGGGCTGGCGGGAGACTTTCCGGAAGTTCGATCCGATCCCAAACGGCAAGACGGACACCAACAACCACGGGCCCTTCAGCACCGACAACATCGGTATGAACTACGACTATCCCGAGGCTTCCTACGAGCGCAGGCTCGAGATCCTGCGGGAGCACGAGAACTACCAGAAGGGGCTCATGTACTTCCTCGCAAACGATGCCCGCGTGCCGTCGGACGTGCGCGAAGAATTCGCGCAGTGGGGCTTGGCCGCGGACGAGTTCACTGACAGCGGCAACTGGCCACACCAGCTCTACATTCGCGAGGCCCGCCGCTTGCACGGCGAGTTCGTGATGACCGAGCACGAGTGCCTCGCGAAGCGGGCCGTGCCGGAACCCGTGGGAATGGGCTCGTACTCTATGGATTCGCACCACGTCCAGCGGTACGTCACCGAAGAGGGCTTCGTGCAGAACGAAGGCGACATCGGCGTCAAGCCACAGGCCCCTTACGGCATCGCCTACGGTGCCCTCACACCTCGTCGCCAAGAACTGACGAACCTGTTGGTGCCCGTTTGCGTGTCGTCGACCCACATCGCCTATGGCTCGATCCGCATGGAACCAGTGTTCATGATCCTGGGGCAATCCGCCGCGACCGCCGCGGTGCTGGCGATTGAAGCCGGGATTGACGTTCAGGACGTTGAGTACGCCAGGCTGCGCGAGCGCCTGCTGTCGGACGGCCAGGTGCTTGAGGCGCCGTCGCGCGAGTGACCGACGGGTGGCCGTGCCGCGCTGTTACCCTATCGCCATGCGGCGAATCCTTGCGGGTGCACTCCTAGCGGCTGGCTTGTGCCCTGGCGCGATCCACTTCCGCCATCAGGTCCTCGAGGCGGACTTGGGGATCGGGTACGCGGTCCTGTGCGTGGACGTCGACGCCGACGGGGACACGGACGTGGTCGCCCTCAGCGAGGACAAGGTCGCTTGGTGGAGCAATCCCGACTGGGAGAAGCAGGTGATCCTCGACGGCGTGACCGAGGCGGACAACGTGGCGATTGCGGCCCACGACATCACAGGGGACGGCAAGCCGGAGTTCGCCATCGGGGCCGCTTGGCGGCCGAGCGACACCCAGGGAGGGGGAACGCTGCAGTGGATCCAGCGCCGTTCCGACCCGTCGGCTCAGTGGCTCCTGCACCCGATCGGAA
>JAJDWM010000529.1 GCA_022825595.1 Bryobacterales bacterium
CTCAACAAGGTCGGATCAGGACGCTCGCGAATCGGCTGCACGCGGTCGTGTTCGGCGAGTTCTGGAATCGAGACGCCGAGCGCCGCCACGGCCCGCCGGGGACGACCCTGGCCAGTGAACTCGCCAAATGGCGAGGCCGGGCCTTGTAGTCCCGGCGCAGAATGAAGGCATGTCCGAGCTGATCGACCCCCGCCCGGTGTTTACCCGCGTCATGGGCTCCGACGGCGCCGGCAAGAGCGCTTGGACGCGCACGAGCTGCGACCAGCTGCCGGATCGCTCCTACGACCTCGACGCCGTGGCCGGCGGAGTGGGGGACTGGGACAGCGCCGCGACGCGCCAGCGGGCCGCGGAGTTCGTGGATGCGCAGGTCGACGAGTCCATCCCGAAGCGCTTGGACTTCGGCATGGAGAGCGCCTACTGCGGCCGGGTCGGCCGGGACATGCTGAAGCGCGTCATCCGCGCTGGGTAGCGTGTCGAGGGACCCTACGTCGGCACGGCGGCCGCGCACATCAACGTCCGCCGCGTCGAGCGCCGCATGTTCGCCGGCACCGGGACGGCGGTCGCTCCAGCCCGTGTCGAGGGGCGCTGGAAGCGATCCCTGGAGAACCTGCGACGCGACGCGGTCCGCTTCGACCTGCTCCGGATCTCCGACAACTCCGACGAGGACGAATGGGACCTGCCCGCGCTGGTCGAGCAGTGCCGCCTCGAGCGCGGCACGGTCACTTGGCTGGCGCTAGGGCAGCGCCAGTGGTGCTGCGCGGTCTGGGCTGGGCCTCCGGGGGATACACACGCTGGACTCCCGGGGCGGCCCCCACGGGCCCGGGTTCTGCACCGCGGACGGCGCTGCGGGCGCCGGCGGCACCGGGGGCCGGGGCGGGTCGTCGTAGCCGCGATGGCCCTCGCGGTCCCAAGTGAACTCCCACTGCCAGGCGGGAACCAGCACGCCGCGCCGCAGCAAGGGCCCGGGAGTGTCGTCGTCGGGGCCCGGCTGGGGGACCTGGCCGGGGAGCGGCCACACGGCCGCCACCATCTCCGGAGCGTCCGCGCCGGCTCATTGCACCACGCCGGCACTGGGTGGTGGTGGCAGATCACGAAGTGCTCCACCACGGCCGCCAGCAGCGCGTCCCACTTCGTCCCGGTCAGCCGCGGCGGCTGCTCAGGGGCGCTCGCCTATAGCTCGCGGCTGGCCGCGTGGAAGCGCCGGGGAAGGTTGGAGATCAGCATGCGGTACCGCTCGTCGTCGTCCGCGGCCTCGGCGATCGTGTCGGACTACTGGCTACAGCTGTAGAACACCGATCCCCAGTACCCGGCCCGCGGGTTCCGGGGATCGTACCGGCCTTTCTCCGCCATGGCCTCAGCGTACGCCCCGGCCGCCAGGGTTCGCGATCTCCTCGAGGGACCAGGGGCGCTCGCGCGGCACGGCCGCCTCCCACACCTCGATCCAATACTTGGGCAGCCCCGCAGAGCCCCCTGCTCGCTCCCAGTCGGCTGTGCCGAGGTCGAAGGTCACGATGCGCCGGCCCAGCTCCCACGCCTCGTCGAGGAGCTCGCCGCGCTCCCCGCGCTGCTCCGGCGAGAGCCGTAGCTCCAGCAGCTCCCGGCGCCGTCGGCGAACCATGTCCGCCCAGGCCTGCAGATCCGCGGCCGCCGCTGCGGGCCAGTGCTGGATCCGGAGCAGGTACCCGATCGCGTCCGCCGCGGTGGCGACCCACGTTTCGCGCGAGCCTCGAGGCCGCCTGGTGGGGACAGAGTCGTCCGTCTCGAGCAATCGAGGCACTGCCCGCCGCCCGGAAGGCAGCGGGAGATCTAGGCGGCGCGGAGTCATCGCACCTCTCAGGCTAAACCAGCAGCGAGTTCGCCAACTGGCGAGGCCTAGCAGGGCGGGCTTCAGCGACTCGACACTATTGACGCTGCGGATTTGCGGGCTGAGGTTGGCGGGCCTACAGATTGGGATCTTTGGGAGGATGCTGGGGAGCGAACTTCACGCTCTTCGGGTGAGAAATCGGAGGCTCCCTGAAATTGCACAGACTCGTGCCGGATGGCGGGGCCATTCTCTTGCTGCTGCACAATGTCCCTCGGTTCTCTGCCTGAGCCGACGCAGTCCGGCTGCAAGCCTTGGCACCACCGGGTGCAGTGGATGGTTCTCGCTCCGGAGGCCCCCGCTGCGACAGCCGGTAGCGCACCATCTCTGCAGTTGCTAGTACGACCGCCACTGCACCTCGTTGCTCGGCAGCTCCCGCCCGCGGCCTCTGCCGGGAAACGCGCTCTCACCGCCTCTGGCGGCCTAGCACGTGCTCGGAACCCGACAACGCTGGGAAATGCGCCCAGAGCCCGGATTTGGCCGATTTCGAGAGTTTCTGGCGAAATGCGCGAGTATTCGATCGACGAGGATCGCGCCTGAGCGCGTCTCTCGAGTTCTGGCGGGCTGGGCTACCGCCGATCAAGGGATGCCGTGGTGCAGGCCTGCGGGTAACGTCAAGCCTGTCGTCCGCCCTCACCCGCGCTGCCCGGCCAGCACGCGACTGGCGAGGCGCAGCGCGGCGACGGCCTGCTCGCGCCGGACCGTCGGTATCCCCTCGAGGAAGTCATCCAAGGGCTTTCCGGCGGCGAGGTAGTCGAACAGCGTGGCGATCGGTACGCGCGTGCCCTCGAAGCGCACGCGGCCCCAGCACGTGTCCGCGGTCTGCACCAGCGGCGTAGCGAACACGCCCTCTTTCGGCAGATCCTGCCATTCTTCCGGCAGGCCGCTTCCCGCTTTCCTGCTGGTAGCGCTCATCGGTTCCCACCCCCTACGTAAAGCTTACGGGCGCCGCCCTTCCTGGGACTCGGCAATTGGCGAACTCGCCCTTGTACCCTCGAGCAGATCGCCACCGAAGGGGAGTGGCTTCCGGAACCGGGAGACCGACTGGGCAACTAGCCCAGAAGCCGGAAGGCGGCAATGAGAATACCCAGCAGGGCGAAGCCGCCGCCAATCATCCAGCGCAGGGCGTCGAGCTTGGCGTTCTGGGCCGCGATCATGGCGTTCTGGGCGTCGAGCTTGGCAGCCATCTCGCCCTTGTAGGCCTCGATGGCGGCAATGATGTTCTGTCCGGCCATGTTGCGTAATCCCTGCACTGCATTGTAGGCGTCCTTGGGGCTGAGGTCGTCCCTGGACAGGGCGTGCAGGACCGCGAGGCCGTCGGGATCGGTGGGAGGTGTGGCAGTGGACATCAGGATCGCGCGCCGTTCCCTTTAGAATGGCAGGCGTGGTTACTCGCGGGTCCCCGACTAACCGGATGCTCCGGAGCTCCCTCGAGCACCTGCGCTAGGCCCGCAGCACGCTCGGCGGTCGCCTCCAGCCAGAGGCCGGTGTCCACGCACCTGCGGTAGCCGCCGCCGTAACGCTCGGGCCAGAGTGTAGATGATGTCCAGCCTCAGCCGATCTTCCTTGATGTTCCTGTCGATCCCCTCGCCCCCTGACCGCCCAATGGTCTCCCCGGCGTCCTTCCTCGAACTGGCGTATCCCATGCTCACGAGCACATCCACGACCCGCAGCATGCAGGCGGCCTAGCGGATCTTCGGAGGGCTGGGCAGGCACGGCACGATCGTGCTGGTCTGCGACCGGTACTGCGTGCACAAGCGTCTCGCGAGCGCGCATGAGGGGTGCTTCGTGGTGGCCTATTGTTGGGCAAATGTTGCGTAGAGTGCTATGTTGCCGACCACCCGGATCTCCGCGTCAATCCGGCGCAGGCCGACCAATAGTGGGTAATGCCACTTGCAGAGCAGACGCTAGAAGTCATACGACCTTAGCAATACTGTTGTATCGAGGCATTCCGGCCTTGTTGAGGCCATCAAGAGTGCCTAGTGTTCGACTCATTTGGAGGCGCAACCCAACCAGAGATCTAGTAGGTGGATGTCTTCAAGGGAAAAATTCCGGCAAGAAGAGAAGCTGTCTACCGGAGGGCACACTCTCCGGCCAATCGGATCGCCCCTGATCACCGGTCTGCACCCCCGTGACTCTCTCAGGCCCGGCCGCTGGGGCTAGCTATCGCTTACGGCGGCTTCTGGTGGCACGCATCCAGAAGTACAGCGGCACTCCGAGCGCAATCACGAGAATGCCGGCCCCCGAAGTGCCGGGTCTCTCCCAGATCGCGTTGACCACGATCAGGAAGCTGGCTACGACGAAGAAGAGGGGCGCTACCGGATAGCCCCACGTGCGGAACGGTCGGGCGTCCGTCGGGCGTCGGTGCCTGAGGACAAAGACCGCGAGCACGGCTGTGCCAGCGAATAGGACGATCGCAAAGCCCGTGTATTCGATAAGCTGCTCGAACGTCCCGGTAAGGACCAGCAGGCCACTCCATCCAGCTTGTGCCGCGATGGCGAAGACCGGAGTGCGCGAGCGTGGGTGGACTCGTGCCACTGCCTTGAAGAACAGCCCGTCCCGCGCCATTGCGTAGTAAACACGCGGCCCTGCAAGCACCATGGCACTGATGCTGGCGAGAATCATGACGATCGAGGCCGCCGCCCATGCGCTGGCCGCCCCGGCCCCGAAAAGACTCTCGACTGCAGCATCGCCGATGCGCACCGCCTGGCTGGGGAACTCGCCGATTGGAATGGCGTACAGGAACACCAGATTCAGGGCCAAATAGAGCAGGACGACCGCTGCAGTGCCCGCCAGCAACGCTCTGGGGATGTTGCGGCCCGGGTCCCGGATCTCCTCGGTCACGTATGCCGCGGCATTCCACCCGGAGTAGCTGAACATTACCGGGATTAGTGCGAGGGCCCAAGACCCTAGGGCAACGGCATCTCCACCGGAGAAATTCTGCGAGCTGCCCTGGCCCAAGGAAAAGCCGAGGGTGACGACTGCCGCCAGCACGGCGACCTTGGCTCCAGCGAGCACGTTCTGCACGATGCGGCCGGGCCCGAGGCCCGCGCTGTGGACTGCGGACAGTGTCGCGATCACGCATAGGGCCACAAGGGATTGCGGCGACAGCTTAAGCGACACGAACGGTAGCGAGAGCGAATAGATGGGAGCCGAGTCCGCGGCGAACGGGAGGAATCGTCCCAGTATTCCGGCCATGCCCACGGCACCGGCCGCGATGGCGCCAGAGAAGCCGGCGACAAATGATGTCCAGCCGGTCAGAAAGCCGGCCAAAGGACCATAGGCCGCGCGGAGGTAGACATATTCGCCGCCAGCCCGTGGCCGAAGCGTCGCCAGCTCTGCATACCCCAGCGCTCCGGCGAATGCCAGTGCCCCCCCGAGGAGCCAGACCCCAAGCATGGCCCACGGGCTTGGCGCGAGGTCGGCGACGAACGCCGGCACGATGAGGATTCCGCTGCCAATCACATTGGACACGACGATGGCGGCGCCATCGCCAGCGCCCAGCTTGCGCGATAGCGTGGTGGGCGGGGCATCAGGAGGCGAGGGTTGGCCTCTAGCGGACGGAGACGCGGCTGCCCCACGGGGTGGCATACTAAGCGCTCGGGTGGGTCCTGCACGAACTCGGCAAGGCAGGACCGCACTTGATCAAGGGAATAAGGAGGAACGGACCGCGATGAACAACCTTATCCGCAAGAGATGGTCGAGCTCCGTGGGGCTCGTTGCAGTGGCTTGCCTGATCGGTGCCGCCCAGCCGGCGGCGGCCCAGCTTGGTGCCCGGCCGGCGGAGCAGTGGATCCAGATGCTTGATAGGCCCGACCGCATCAAGGGGCTCAACATTGACCGGGTCCTCGAGCTGCTCCGGCTCAAGCCCGGTCAGGTCTTGGCCGACATCGGGGCCGGTACGGGGGCATTCAGCCTGCCGCTGGCTCGCTCGGTGGTGCCAGGGGGGAAAGTCTATGCGGTGGAGGTAAACCAAGGGTTGGTGGACCACATCAGGCAGAGGGCCGAAACGGAGGGTGTAGAGAACGTCGAGGCCGTCCTGGGTGAGTTCGGCGACCCTAGCCTGCCCGCCCAAGATGTCGATTTGGCGTTCTTCCACGACGTCTTGCACCATGTCGAAGACCGCGCAGGCTACCTCAAGAACCTAGCACGCTACATCAAGCCTGACGGAAGAATTGCGGTGATCGAGCGCACCGACATTCACAGAGGCGGCGGGCAGAGGCACATGAGGATGACGAAGAATCAGGTGACCGCATGGATGAAGGAAGCCGGCTTCCAGCCGGCCGAGGAGTACTTCACGCTCGGCGAGAACAAGTGGTTCGTGGTGTTCTCGAGGCCGTGACGGCCCTAGGAACCCGTTGCCTTGGCGCATCGCCCAGAGTGAGCTCGTCGCCCGTCGGGCATGCGACTAACGTAGGGCCCATACGATCGAGGCTTTGGCATGTAGGCGACCCGAGGTGGCGCCAAGCTACGAAACCCTCGCCCGAACCGCGCAAATTCGATAGGATGTGATGGGGGGTGTCC
>JAJDWM010000523.1 GCA_022825595.1 Bryobacterales bacterium
GAGAGCATCCATCCATTCACGGATGGGAACGGACGCGTGGCGAGAATCCTCAACGTCCTGTACTTGATCCGGTGCCGGTTGTTGGAGACCCCGATCCTGTACTTGAGCCGGGCAATCACTAGGTCCAAGGGCGACTACTACAGGAGTCTGCAAGCGGTCCGAGACGAAGGGGAGTGGGAGCCTTGGCTGCTGTACATGCTGAATGCGGTCTCAGCCACCTCGCGCCACACGTTGACCCTCGTTGAGAGGATACGGTCCCTGATGGCTGAGCACAAACGCGCCATGAGGGCCCCTTTTGCCAAAGATCTATTCCCACGAACTGCTCAACAATCTGTTTCGCCATCCCTACACCCGTGTGCACGCCGTGCAGCGCGACGTGCGTGTAAGCCGCCCGACGGCTTCGCGGCATCTGCGCCTGCTTGCCGCCGAAGGACTGCTGACAAAGCTGCGCGTCGGCAGGGATGTGTACTACATCAACGAGCCCTTGGTGGAGGCGTTTCGAGAATCGGACACTGGCGAGTATGGCTGATCCTGCCGAACGGCAGATCCACCACAGCCGTGCCGCCCGAAGTGCTCGGCGGCCACAACCGTTGCAGGCTTAGGCCTTGCGCTAGGTGAGGGCTAGCACCCCCCGTGCGATATGGCCTGCCTCCATGTCTTCAAAGGCCTGCGGCAGGGCCTCTAGTGGGTAGCGCTTGGTAATCAGGCCGTCCAGCGGCAGCCGGCCGCCCAAATAGAGGCCCAGCAGCTTTGGCAGGTCCAGCCGGGGCCGTATTGAACCCGCAAACGATCCCAAGAGCCGCTTGTTCTGCAGCACCAGCGCTCCAGCTGGGATGCCCACCAGTTCCTTTGCGGCGTGCAGGCCAACGATGGTTGCCGTACCTCCAGGCCTGACGGCGCTGAGGCTCAGCAGGATCGTCGATGCAGATCCGACGCTGTCGAAGGCATACTCGATACCCACGTCCGTCAAGGCGCGGAGCGCCCTTGCCGGCTTATCCTCTCCAGAGATGTTCAACCCTACGTCCGCGCCGAGGGATCGGGCGAAGTCCAGCTTCGAATCGAGCACGTCGACCGCGATGACCGGGTTGCAGCCGGCGAGTTTGCAGCCAAGAAGGGCGCTCAATCCTACACCGCCGCAGCCAATCACGGCGGCCGGGACGCCGGGGACCGCCTTGGCAGTGTTGATCACTGCGCCGACACCTGTGGCTACCGCGCATCCGATCACGGCTGCTACGTCAAACGAGACGCCGTCAGGGATTGGCACAATGCTGGCCTCCGCGACCACCGCATGCTCGGCCATGGTGGCCGCGCTGAGGAAGTGCTTGAGGGGCATACCGTCCGCAGTGGCGAGCCGGGTCGTTCCGTCCGCCAACAGGGCACGGAAGGTGGTTCGCGCGAGGCGTTCGCAGAGGTTGTGGCGGCCGCCGAGGCAAGTCTGGCAGCTCTCACAAGCCGGCAGCCAGTTCACGACCACCCGGTCGCCGGGCTCGCAGTTCGACACGCCGCTTCCGACGGCCTCGACCACACCGGCACCTTCATGACCAAGGACTAGCGGGGGCTGCGCCCGTAGCTCCCCTCGCAGCGTGTGCAGGTCGGAGTGGCAGACACCTGCGGAGTGCATTCGGACCAGCACCTCGCCCTGCTTCGGCGGCGCCAAATCGACTTCTTCGATCGTCAGCCGTCCTGTTTCCCTGACAACCGCTGCCTTGGTCCGCATCTCCTTGGGCTCTTCCCTTCACACACTGGGCCTGCGAGGGCCGTCGGGTCGAAGAGCACCAATTCTACCGAACTTGGGGCCCCAGCGAATGGCATACGGTGGGGAACGCGTGGCCGTCACTCCTTCCCGCCGCGGGCTCCTGACGGCAGCTCAGGTGCAAGGGCACTCTAGGAACGACAATGCCTGCCAGACGAGGTTGGCGGCGTGCAGGATTGCCATCAAGCCCAAGAAGATCTTGAGGTTGCCGACCACGCTGCCGAATTCCGTCTTTCGATGCAGCCAGACATCGGTGGAATGCAGGATTGGCTCAACCTCGGCCTGTGTCTGTGTCGTGCCGATGGCCAGCGTCGCTGCATCATTGTCGTACTCGGCCAATGGCCGCGTTAGGCCGAGTCGGTCTTCGATCAGCGTCTTCTTGAACACCGCTCGCCGGTAGTAGTAGTGGCTCCGGGTGATGTTGCTGAACCCGACAACGGCAGCAGCGACTCCGACCACCGATAGAAGCGTGAGGGCTACTGGGTCGTTGCCGCCAGCCCTTGCTAGAGCGACCGCCGCACATCCCAAGGCGGTGTGGAGCCCGAGGAAGAATCTCGCTCGGTCCCATCAGAGCTTCACGTTGAATCGATACTCATCGACTGCGATCTTGTAGAGATCGAGGAGACTAGCGGGTTCAGCCGCTGGGTCAGGCTGTTGAGCCAAGATACCGGCCAGCTAAGTGCAGGAACGTTGGAGTGAACTTGGAAGGCTCAGCCTGGCACTCGCGCAGCACGTCGCATGGGTCGGCGAACTGTACCTGTGAGATATGGCTTTGATCGATGCGAATCTCCCCGTCCCAGTTGGCCGAGAACACCCCGATGAATTTGCTGCAGCCGTTCTGCTCTTCCATCCGTGTCGTGCCTAATGGCGTCAGGGAATCGATCTCAAGGCCAAGTTCCTGCTTCGCTCTGCGGAGGATCGCGTCGGAGTAGTCCTCGCCAGCCGAGACGTAGGCCGCAACCGAGGATCCCCAGCGCCCGGCATGACGCTTCCGAGAGAAGGCGAGTCGTTGCAGTAGGACTTGCGAGCGCTTGTTGAAAAGCAGGAGGTGGGCAACCCGGAAGTTCGCCTTCTCACGAAAGACGTCTTGCCGTAGGACGCGACCGACAACTCGGTCGCCGCCGTCTACGCGATCGAGAACCTGCTGCCTCCTCTGGCTCATCGATTGCTGGCCATATTGTTGCGCACTCGCATCCATGTAGACAAACAGCCCCAGAGTTGACTGGTCGCCTCGCGGGCGTCCACTCGCTGAACGGCCGCGGCCCCGTACTCGACTACAGCCGCTTAGAATGGGGACCAGCAACAAGCCAGCGCCGCAGCCGAGCGAGCGAGCCAGGAGTTATGTTCCGATCGAGTGCCAGCACCGTCTTCCTTGCTGCGGCCCTGTTGGGCGTGGCGGGCGTCCAAGCGCAGC
>JAJDWM010000749.1 GCA_022825595.1 Bryobacterales bacterium
TTGCGCAAGAACAACGTTGTGTCGTTCCGGTATACACGGAAGAGCTTGGACGAGGCCATCGAAGACGTGGGGCGTCAGACTCCGGCTGGAGAGGCGTACTACATCACCAATCCCGGTCGAGGCCTCTCGGTCAGTCGTTTCGTTGATGCGGGCCTACCCGCCACACCCAAGCCAAAGCGCACATATAATGCGTGGGAACTGCGTTTCCGAAAGGCATTGGCTCAGCGCTGGCAAGCAGACATTTCTTATGTTTATTCTCGGCTACGTGGCCTATACTCCGGTCTTGGGAGCTCCGATGAGGACGGGCGAATCACGCCGAATGCTGATAGGGATTTCGACCTGTGGTTTCTGTCGTATGATTCCAATGGCAAGCTGATTGACGGCCCCCTTGGCACAGACCGCCCGCATCAGCTCAAGGCGAACTGGGTCTACCTCACGCCGTGGCGGATGGAGGTCATGGCGTTCTTCCGGGCAGCGAGCGGAACTCCGATCACTCGGATGGTTGATTTTGAGCACGCGGAAGTGAAGGTCGATAATCGTGGCAGCGATGGGCGGAACCCCATGTGGACGCAGACGGATCTATCTGTGATTCAGCGCTTCCATCCATTCGCGAGCGACAGCAGGTGGCTGGAGATCAACTTCAACATCATCAACGTCTTCAACCAGCGAACGGCTTTGCGGACGTTTCGGAACCTGTACCGCCAGTCGCTCCCACTGTGGCAGCCTGGGGATCCAGTCTCTGAAGTGCTCGGCGGCTATGACTACGAGGCCATCGCGGCTGCCCAGGGTGCAACCCTCGACCCCCGTTTCTTGATGCGAGACCGATTCTTGGACCCGATCAGCGCGCGCGTCGGACTGCGATTCGTATTCTGAGCCCGGTCGACTGAGTCAGTTCGGTGGCTGGCCGTCACACACGGCTTGCCTTGAGACCTCGTGCTGCTGGAACTTCGCATAGTGTCGCGGGGTTCGGCGTTCGACCGGTTGCCGATGGGGCCCTTGGCGTGGGCTGCCGTCAGCCATGGCGGCAAGGTGGCTTGGCCGGTACGTCTTGGAGGCTCTTGACCGGATCGCCAGTCTGAGGCCCGCGCAGATGTAGCGCACCATCTTCGTCTTCGGCTCGAGCCGATCCAGAGCGAAGCCGATCTGGTCCGGATCGAGACTAGAGGAGGGGCCGTACACCCGGCCAGCGATGGCTTTGACCTGCCGGGGAGAGTCCGGGCGGCATACGACCGCCCACGACTCGTCGTAGAATCTACGCGTGGGTCATCGGCACCCCATCCCCCAACCATGACTAATCGAACCATTCTTGCGGTACCGTTCATTGCTTTGCTCGTGTGGGCACTGAGTGCTCAGGGAGAGCGCGCTGAGGTCTTCCAGGTCGCTCCGGAATCGATCGCTGAGATGCCCTCAGGGAAGGAAGCGGACGGTCTGCCAGGAGACTTCGTCCTGCGAAACGCCAAGATCCACGCTCTCGTCTCTGGCTCGCAGCCTCTCCGCCGGGCCAACATGACTACGGACTACGGAGCGGTGCTGCAGGGTTGCCTGTATGACTTGGACCTGCGGGGCGGCGGAAACGACCAGCTTACGGCCCTCAGGCCGGGCGGGGAGTCGGGCTACATGTCAAGCGTCTCGATCGTCGAAGATGGCACTGTCGCCGTGCTTGAGGCGGTGCGGACTGCGGAGATCGGAGTCGGACTGCACACTCGGCACCAGTACAGGCTGGAGCCTGGCTGGGAGTATCTGGAAGTGAGCTCCACCTATTCCAACCAATCGCAGGGCCCGATTCCGATCTCGCCGGCGCCGGTCTGGAAGGGTCTCGAAAGCGAGCAGGTTGTGAACGGCATCATGGTTGGCGACAGCGTTGATCCGTTTGACAAGCGCGGGTATGCCGTTGCCTCCGTTGCCGAGAAATCCCTTCCCGCAGACGCCACATTGGAGTCGGGTGCCAGCCAGACCTTCGGCATTCGCGTGTCGGTCGGCACGTCGCCGCTTGCCGCTTATGGGGTCTTGGCGGCCACCCAAGGGCCGAGCGGAGTCGTGGAGGGGTCTGTCAAGGACCCTTCCGGACAGCCAGCAGTGCATGGAGCACTGCGGGTCTCGTTGGACGGGCAGTGGCTGCCGGCGTATCCGGACAACGATGGCCACTTCTCGTTTCGGTTGCCGTCGGGCACGTACGAGGCGAGCTTCGAAGACATTGGCCGGCCCGATGTTGACCGCACAATTCGAGTCCGGGCGGGTGAGGTGACTCGCCTTGACCTCGAAGTGCCGGCGGCGTCGGCCGTGAGCGTTTCGATTCGAGACTCGAACGGCGACCTGTCTCCCGGCAAGGTCCAGTTCATCGGTGTGGATGGCACGGAGACGCCCAACTTCGGGACCGACTACCGGGCCCACGGAGGCAACCACCAGTACCAGACCCACGACGGGAGGGTGTTGCAGCAGGTTCCGCCAGGCGACTACCTCCTGCGTGTGACGCGCGGCCCCGAGCATGACCTCGCGGAGCGGAAGATCCGCATTCAGGCTGGAGAGGTCGTCGCGGTCGAAGTCGCCCTCGAGCGCACGGTTGACACTCGCGGCTGGATCAGCACCGACTACCACGCGCATTCCACGCCGAGCGGTGACAACTACTGCAACACCCGGGATCGCATCATCAACTTCTCCGCAGAGCATCTTGAGTTTGCCCCGACTACCGAGCACCAGCGGCTGTTCGACTGGTCCGCGCAGATTGAGGAGCTGGGCTTGGCGGATCAGCTAAAGACCGTCCCCGGGATCGAACTGACGGGAAGCGGGCAGCACTTCAACTCGTTTCCAATCGAGCCGGATCCCTTGGCCCAGAATGGCGGCGCCCCCTTGTGGCACTACGATCCAAGAATCAATGCGATCACGCTGCGCCACTGGAGCACGCCGACACTGGCCGGCGGTTCCCGCATCGACCCTGGGGCCAATGCTCGCAACCGAATCACCCACTTCGGTGGCGGGCCGGACCGATGGGTGCAGGCGAACCACCCCAACGTCGGCAACGTCTTCTTTGACCGGGACCGCGACGGGATTGAGGACGGTGGCTTCGTGGGATTCGAGGAGCTCATTGACGCGGCTGAGGTATGGAGTGCCGAGATCCTCAACCTCAGCCCCACGTACCGCGGAAGCGAGTCGCCTAATCGAACCTTTGGCTGGCTCCAGATGCTGAACCAGGGCCGGCGTATGTGGTGCGTGGCGGTGAGCGACGCCCACCGCATTTTCGGGAACGGCGTGGGCGGATGGCGAACTTATGTCCCGAGCTCAACCGATTCGCCGGCGAACATCGAGCCCGCCGAGATCATCCGTAACTCGAAGTCTGGCCGGATGATGATCACGAATGGCCCATTCCTGGAAGTAGAGACCAGCGACGGACTGCCGATCGGTTCCACGGTCATCGCTGAGGGCGCAATCGATCTGAGGGTCAGGGTGCAGACACCCAACTGGATGGAGGTTGACAGGGTGCAGGTCTTGGTCAACGGGCGTCAGCCGGACCGCTACAACTTCCGCCGCTCGGATCATCCCGATATGTTCCGGGGCGGCGTGTTGAACTTCGACGAGACTATCCGGGTCGAGCTGCAGCGAGACGCGCACTTGATCGTGGTGGTGATCGGAGAGGGCTCTTCGCTGGAGCAGGGCTGGGGACTTAACCCGTATGGGGAGATGCCCCCAGTCGCCTATACGAACCCGATCTTCGTGGACGTCGACCGCAACGGCTTCGAGGCGAACGGGGACACACTCGGTCACCCGCTGATGACCACACCGCAGGACGGCTGAGTGCTGATCGAGGCGTTCCGAGGGCACGACCGCCTATGGTTCACGAGCCCTGGCTGCGACCGCGGTCAGATCGGCAGTTGGAGCGGACCGCGCTCTATGAGGCGCCTACTGCTCGCTTGGCTGGTAACTGCGCCCGTATGGCTGGCTCCGGTCGCCAAACCCGACAAGGGAACACCGGTCGATGGCCATCCTTTCTTGGCGCACGTTACCGTCGACCGGCTTGGGCGCAGCGTCAACTTCTACATTTCTGAGCCTGAGCCGACCGGTGCGGCCCTGCCCTTGGCCGTCTATGTTCAGGGCACGGGCTGTTCCTCCCACTTCACCCGATCAGCCGGGCGCATCGTCAGCGGAGTCGGCAGCTTGATTCGCGAGGCCTTTCGAGGAAGGGCCAGAGTGGCAATGGTTGAGAAGCCCGGTGTTGAGCCCTTTGACGATCAAGGCGACCGACCGATGCAGCAAGCTTGCAGGCCGGAGTTCTTCCGCGAACACACCCTCGACAGGTGGTCGGAAGCAGTTGCGGCGGCCATCCGGGCGTCCCACGAACTGGCCGGGCTTGACGAAAGTTCAACATTGGTGCTGGGAATCTCAGAGGGTGGAATGGTGGCAGTTCGGGTCTCAAATGTGCTCGCCAGGGTTACCCACGCGGCTTCCCTTTCCGGAGGCGGGCCCAATCACCTGTACGTTCTGGCCGAGTACGTGCGACGTCACGGACTCGACGCCGAAGAGTTCGTGTACGACTGCTGGCAGCAGGTTCAGTCGGACCCCGACAGCACAGAGAGGTTCTGCTTGGACCACCCATTCCGCCATTGGTCCGGGTTCTACACGACATCACTCATTGAAGAATGTCTCAAGTCGAGCGCTCACCTGTACTTGGCTCACGGCTCAGCGGATGAGCAGAACCCGGTCGCCGGCTTCGACATGATGAGGGCTGAGCTGGTAGCCAAGGGGCGCAGCGCAGT
>JAJDWM010000197.1 GCA_022825595.1 Bryobacterales bacterium
CTCGATACCCGCACCAACTGCGGGGCAGACGAACCAGTGGTCCAACCCGAACGAAACGGACTTTCTGACGCGGTTGGCCGAGCCCGCCCCGCACCGACACCCCATTCCTATGAGTCTTACGGCGGCAGGACACATGCCTTGTTCCCTTGCGATCCCGGCTCACGGAGCGCCTTGGGATTGATGGAGAATGATGAAGGCGGTGACCGTGACAAGCTGGCCAACGGGCAGCGGCGCAACGACGGGGTACGAACCCGAGCTGTGGGCCACAGCCAATGCGCTCTGCGGCCCGAAGTATGCGGCCAAGGTCAAGCATGTAGTGCTGGGTTTGGTCTTCCTGAAAACCATCTCCGAGGCTATTGAGGAGTTTGGGGCCGCAGTGCTGGCCGAGTGCGGTGCAGAGGCCGCGGAAGACGGCAACGAGTACACCTCGGAGAGCGTTTTCTAGGTGTCGCAAGAGACACGCTGGGCCAACCTTGAGGCTCAAGCGAGGCAGCCGACCATCGGCCAAGTCCCGGATCGGGAAATGGCCGCGATCAACCAAGACAAGGCTTCCTGGACTGAGGGACTGGCCAAAGACGACCCCCGGCCCACTGTGGACAAGCAGCCTCTCGGCCAGCTGATCCAAATAGTTGGCGACGTCTGTGTCGGGGACACGGAATCGCGGGCGAAAGATCTGTTCGGTTGGGGCTACGGGTACTTCCGCTCTGAGTTCGCCAGCGCCGAGGGCAAGCGGGGTGGGGAATGCTCGTGAGTGACGAATGCATCCGGCAGCGGCTGAGACTGGGCGAGGACAGTAATTGGGAGTTCAAGCAGGTAGCATTCGCGGGTGTCCGTCTCGTGATGCCCAGTCGCGATGAGCTCGCGACCGAGATGATCGCGTTTGCTAACGCGGACGGCGGCTTGCTCTTGCTGGGCGTGACGGATGACGGACTCGTTCAGGGAATGTCCCAAGAAGAGATGTCCGCGCTCGACAACCTGCTAATCGCGGTGAGCACGGACGGCATCGAACCGACCGTGCCCATAGGTGTACACCACCGGGCGTTGGACGGCAGAGCCTTCATCGTGGTCGACGTGCCCCAAGGCGACTCGCTCTACGAGTGCGGTGGCCAAAGCTGGATTCGGGTCGGAGCAAGAAAGCGCCGATTAGGCGGCGACGAGCCGGTGCAGCTCGCCAGGCGGCGTGCACGGCATCGACAGCTGTCGTTCGACGAGCAGCCTGTGGCGGGGGCCGGATTCGACGCGCTGGACACCGCGATTTGGAGGCCGATGTTGAGTGCCGAGGATGCCGCCAAGCCGGAGGTCGCATTGGCTAGGCTCGCGCTGCTCGCATCGGACGGGTTCGGCGTCCAACGCGCGACCGTAGCGGGCGTGCTGTTGTGCACCCAGCAGCCTCATCGGTGGCTGCCCAATGCAGCCATCACGGCGACCCACTATCGAGGTACGGACCGTACAACTGCCCAGGTGGACTCGCAAGAGATCGCCGGCCCGCTCCAACGGCAGATCGCGGACGCCATCACGTTCGTCGTGCGGAACATGCGCGTCGCCGCACGCAAGACTCCTTGGCGGATTGACATGCCGCAGTACAGCGAAAAAGCGATCTTCGAGGCAGTCGTCAATGCCGTAGTGCATCGCGACTATTCGATCCGAGGCAGCAGGATCCGCCTATCGATGTTCTCCGACCGCTTGGAAGTCCAGTCACCCGGTGCGCTCCCCAACACCCTGACCCTCGAGAGCATGGCATTGAGGCAAGCGACGCGGAACGAGGTCATCGCTTCCGCAATGCGCCGACTGAGCGTGGGCGACGTTCGCGGCTCCGGGCACAGGCGATACTTCATGGAGCGCCGCGGGGACGGTGTGCCCGCGATCATTCGTGAGACCCGCGAGCTTTCGGGGCGACGACCGGAGTACCGGCTGATTGACGGTGCTGAGGTGCTGCTGAAGATCCCCGCCGCACCGCAGGACCCCACCTCCTCTCGTGTAGTCATCACTGTTAGGGCCGATGGGCGACCGCTGCCCGGGGCGGACGTCCTAATTCTGTTTCCGAACCGAACGTGGAAACAGGCGGTCGCGGACGAGAACGGCGAGGCCGCCGTGGACCTATACTCGACCGAGTTTCCGATGACGGTGTTCGGTGCGGCGCTTGGACGCGCAGCCTGCCTGGTGCGGGACTGGCTCCCCGCCGACGGTGCTCTCACGCTTGACCTGACCCCTCTGCCGCCCGGCGGCAGCGTCATCTTCCCCGAGGCGACTGGCCATCTTCCCGGATTGAAGGGGCGCCTCAACCCGATACGCGACGCACTTGATCGCACGTATCTCTATGCTTCAAACATTGCCATTGGCCGGGGCCAACCGCAGCCCGTTCACTTCATCCCCGGGGAAGTGCTCCGGCTTACGGACTCGGACGGCGTGGAGCGCTGTGTCCGCATCGTCGAGATTGTCGGCCGTTCCGCGCTCATGGAACATTGGGATCCCGAGCCGTAGGAGTAGCGCCAACCAAGTGAGACACAGCTTCAAAGGGAGCAAGTGGTGTGTCCAGTGGATGTTATTGGGAGATCTTAGGGCACGCCCAGAAATAAGTTGCCCTGTTTCGGAGGCTGATGGGCTCTGGGAGTGCCCAATCTGGCGTTGTGGAGAAGGGTGGCGGGCCAATCGGCGTGCAGAGATGTAGGGCGGGTGAGTCGAGGGGTCAGCCCCGCAA
>JAJDWM010000604.1 GCA_022825595.1 Bryobacterales bacterium
GTGCGGGGCGCGAGTCTTTTCCCTGCCGACAGGTTCACCCGCGGTGCCGCACTGGGCGCTGCACTAGTGCCGACTGCGCAGGTGAATCGAGCGATTTCACCGGCTCCTGAAGTCCGGCTCTCGCCCCGCATCGGCACACGCTCTATCAAAGGGCCCATTTGCGATCACGCGCGATCGGGGGCAATGGGCCATGCTCAGCTTGGGCGCTAAGATCAACGTTCCGCGACGATGCTGCACACCGGCCCTCCAGCTTCCACCGGCAAGCGCAACGAACCACGAGACCTGATTCGCATGCGGAACGCTGCAGGGCTTGGCCGGAGAGAGCTCCTGCGGATGTTGAGCGGGATACCGGCTGTCGGCCGAATCGTCCCGCTGGCGACATCGCCCGGATTCGCGCAGGACCGGCGACGATTCCTTGCCGCCGTGGGGAAAGACCCTCGCCTCATCCTCCACGACGCAGTGACCGGGGTGGCCGAAACCCCGCTGCGGTTGCTGCGGGAACATCGCGTGACCCCGAAAGAGCTATTGTTCGTCCGGAACAACCAAGTCTTGCAAGAGAGCCTGACGCTCAGCCCGTACCCATCCGACGGGTGGAGCTTCGAAGTGAGCGGTCTCGTCCGTCCCGCCCGCACGATCAGCTTTCCGGAACTGGCCCGGCTCAAGCAGACCGAGGTCGTCGCGGTGTTGCAGTGCGCCGGTAATGGGCGAGCCTTCTACTCACGGACCGCCCCAACAAAGGGCACCCAGTGGCAACACGGCGGCATGGGCCAGGTTCGATGGAAGGGAGTCCGCCTGAAGCAGCTGCTGGACTCCTTCAGAATCTTCGTCGACCCGCGTGCCCAGTTCCTTACGGCCGAGGGTCGGGATTCGCCGGCCTCGCCGGGCGGAGATGACTACGAGCAGAGCGTCCCGGTCGCGGACGTTCTAAACTCTGCCCTACTTGCAACACACATGAACGGTGAGCCGATACCGGCGATCCACGGCGGACCCGTGCGACTCGTGCTGCCCGGGTACTACGGTTCAATGAACGTGAAGTGGCTGAGCCGACTTCGGTTCGGCGACGAGGCGTCGACGAGCCGACACCACGCAGAGAGGTACCGAACATTCCGGGAACGTATCGAGCCGGGCGCTGCTCCGCAGGTCACGGCTGAATCCACCGTCCCGACGTGGCGGCAGAAGATCAAGACCGTCGTCTGGACACCTCTCGATGGCGAACGCCACTTTCCCGGCCCGATCACGTTCAGCGGCGTCGCTTGGAACGACGGTCGGACGGACATCGTCGCAGTCGAGCTCTCGCTGGACGGCGGAGACACCTGGAGGCGAGTGCCGGTCGACGACCCCCTCAGCCAATTCGGGTGGTACCCGTGGCGCGCGACTTTCTGGAACAGGTGGAATCAACACGTTAGGCCCGACGGAACTGTCCGGGAGGTCCGAGTACGAGCGTTTGACGCCTTCGGCCGATCCCAGCCCGATGATGGTTCGGTGCACTGGAATCCCTCGGGTTACGAATGGTTCGGCGTTGACGGCGTCAGTGTATTGATGTTCTAGCCGGGTACGGATAGCACCGCCGAGGCCCAACACGTAGCCAACGGTATGTGGTGCAGGCCTGCACGGGCTGCGTCGAAGGTGCAAGCCGATCCTCAGGGGCATCCAATTCACGTTGTAGGACGACTTGATTGACACGTCTCGACGTGGTCAACCCGGGTCCGGTAACCCGATTCGCGGTCGGCAGGGGCCATTGGGCTGCCAGCCTGTCCTTGCCCTAGCCGGCAGCGTCGTCTCCGCCCGCAAGGAGGTGGTCCCGAAGCAGCTGCCGATGCCGTCGTAGGCTGGATCCCACCACCGCTGCGGCCTGCGCTTGGTTGCCTATCGGGAGCCCCGCCGACTCCGATTCACCGCATGCGTCACAGCGCTGATAGTCTGAGATTCGCGGATGGACGGCCGAATCCTCTTCGCAGCGGCCCAAGTGCTCATCTGCATCCGCGACGCGCGTCTGGTTGCAGTCCGCGCCTCATTGGCATGGTGGTGGCTTCCCGCGACCATCGGTGCAGCCGCGGCCTGTGGATTCATCGCGGAGAGGCTGTCGTCGGAAGCCGCTCGGGGGATTCTGCAGGACACGCGATTCTGGTGGCCTGCTCTCGCGCTGCATGCTGCGGTCGGTCTGTGGTCGGCGGGGCTAGGATGGCGGGACAGGCGCCCGGACTGGATAGCCGTGGCGCCCACCCCAATCTCATGTGTGGCGTGGACCGGAGTGTCCCGCGAGGCCCTGATTCGATTCGACGACCTGTCAGGACCAATCGCCGGAGCCACGGCGGGCCTAGCGTGCGTCGGAGTGTCCGCACTCATGGCACGCATCCTGCGCAACCGGGAGACGATCCAGCCTGCTCTTCGATTCTCCGCGCTGACACACCTGTGCGCACTGTGCCTGCTACCTGCATCGACTGTCTTGGACCGGCCCATCCCGGCCCATCGAGTCGACTGGCGGAGTACCGGAATCGTCTTGCCTTCCGTGCTGGCCTTGGCGGGCCTATCCTTCGCTTGGCACCGATTGCGGGAACGCCTGTCTACTCGATCCAAGTGACGCTTGCCGGCAGAGTCCGGCTGCACTGGATGCTCTCGGTCATACCGGCCGATATCGTGGCGCAAGCAGTGTCGGTAGCGGTTCTCTGCGCCTCCTCTTGGGTAGTTCCTGAAGCAGTGGCGCAGTTGGTTCGGCCCTGAAACTCCATGCACACTTCGCAGGTGTACTGGCGGAGGCCGAGAGACGAGTAGACCACAGCAACCAACACGAGGCCAATGAAGATCACTGCGGCCAGGACGGGCTTCGACATCTCCGACCTATTGTAGGGCCCGCGCACCCGCCGAATGCAGGCGCCGCGGCCTGCCTCCGAGCGCCGAGTCGGCTCAAGGCACGAAGAAGGACCCCGTCAATGGGGCCGTCTGGTTCGGAGCAGGATAGTCTAAGAGCATGGCTGCCCTACCCGAAGGCGCGCAAGCGCCGGACTTCAGCTTGCTGGACGCCGACGGCATCCCGTTCAATCTCCACGAGAGTCTTGAAGACGGTCGCGTCCTCCTGACCTTCTACAAGACCTCGTGCCCAACCTGCCAGTACGCCCTGCCGTTCTTGGACCGGTTCGGGGATCTTCTGAACGGGGCGGCCGCTGCCTCGATCACGGTGTCCCAGGACTCGCCGGCCGAAGCGGAGCGGTTCAGCGTAGAGTTCGGGCACAAGACACGCCAAGTCTTCGACACCGAGGGATCCGGCTTCCCCGTCTCGAACGCCTACGGGCTGACTAACGTTCCAACTGTGTTCTTGGTGGGCCAGTCTGGCCGTATCGAGCACTCCATGGTCAGCTGGTCCAAGTCCGACGTGGAAGCACTCGCCCGAAAGCTCGGCGTGGAGTCGCCCTTCCGGCGAGGCGAGAGCGTGCTGCCCTACAAGCCCGGTTGAGGGTCGCGCAACTAGCTCCGGTCCGGAGCTAACCACACCCACCCGCAGAGGGCGGGCGTCTCATCCCCCAGCCTCGGGGTCCGTGTCAGGCCCTGTGCGGTGCGAACTTTGTCCGGGCAGGCCGACCGGGTTCTCGTGGACCCTGTCCCGTCTACCGTGGCCCATCGCCGCGGCGAGCCCGACCGAAGATTCGCCGAAGCGATCACGGATCGCATCCACTGCCCGAAGTGCGCGCGACCACCTCTCGCGGTCGCTCTTCCCGAAGAGCGACGGCTGGAGGGCGGGGGCTTCCCGAAGGTCGAAAGCCTGGACTCCAAGAAGCCGCACGGGTCGTGAAGGAACGTGGTGACGGGCAACCAATGCCCGGGCAGCCCGCAGCAGGGACTTGTCGGTCTGCGTCGGCCGTGCAAGCGTCGCGGACCTTGTCCGGGTGGAGAAGTCCGAATAGCGAATCTTGACCTGAAGCTTGCGCGCCCACAGCCGGTGCTCGCGGAGTCGCCTAGATACCAACTGCGTCAGCTGGGCGACCGTTGCGCTGATCTTGCGCTGGTCCGTCGTGTCCTGGCGAAACGTTGTCTCGTGGCTGACGGACTTGGGCATGTCCGACGCGGAGAAGCCCGGGCTGAACCACGCTCCTGCATCGAGCCCTTCAGCCTTGCCGGCCAAGGCTACACCGTGCTTGCCCAGATGTCGGCGCAGAAACTCTTCGCCACGCTCCGCTGCATCTCCGATCTTGTAGATTCCCAAACTCCCAAGCTGTTCCTTGGCCACTCGACCGACGCCCGGTATCCTCCCGATCTCTAGTGGTGCTAGAAACGCTGCCTCCGCCCCAGGCCAGACGCACAAGACCCCATTGGGCTTGGCAAGCCCCGAACAGATCTTGGCAACCAACTTTGACGTCCCGATGCCGATCGAGCTGGCCAACCCGGTCTCCTGCCGGACCGCTTCGTGCAGGGCATGCGCCGCCTTGAGTGGAGGGCCCAAGAGACGCTCTGTCCCGGTCATTTCGAGATACGCCTCGTCGATCGAGGCCATGGAGACGTTCGGCGAGAAGCCTTCAAGCGTGGAACGCACTTTGCGCGAGTATGCGAGGTACTCGCTTGGGCGGCCTTGGAGAAAGACGGCCTGAGGGCACCTCCGGAATGCCTCCCGCAGCGGCATCGCGGAGCGCACGCCGAATCGGCGGGCGGCATACGAGGCCGCCGCCACAACGCCCCTTTCGTTCGGCTTGCCCCCTACCACGACAGGCCGACCCCGCAGCGAGGGGTCCGATAGCTCTTCGACCGACACGAAGAACGCATCCATGTCGAGATGGAAGATGGTCCGGCCTGCGGAACCGGTCAATGCCATGGGCGGCTCACGAATGGATTGTCGGTCACGAAGAAGCGCAGTGCTAATTCCGTGGCGCGAGTAATGCCGACCCTAGTGGTCGTTGTGACGTCCGGACGGCCCGGTCCATCGGGCAGGTGCAACGTCAGCGGACTGGCAAGGAGGTCGGCGCCGTTTTGGCGCATACCTATGCCCATAGCCTGAGTCAGGCGGCCCGGGCCACTGGCGATCAGGCCCGCCGCAATCCTCGGCCCCCGCCTGGCCCGCATCAACGCTATCCCAGCCAACGGCTCAAGGGCCCGAACCAGTACGCATCCCGGTGTGCCTTCCGGCTCTGTCACGACATTCAGGCAGCAGTGCAGACCGTAAATCTTATACACGTACGCGTGCCCGGGCGGGCCGAAGATCACTCGCGTGCGAGGGGTCAGTCCGGCACTGCTATGGGCCGCTGCGTCTCCATCCCCGAGGTAGGCCTCAACCTCGACGATGCGCCCAGCGACCACCCCGTCCTCGGTCGTGTGGACCAAGATCGTACCGAGCAGGTCCCGTGCCACACACTTGGGATCCCGTGAGTAGAACGACCGGAGCGGCAGGTGGTTGCCACCTCGGGCACTCCCGGTCGGACTGCCAGCCACCGCCTCAGACCACTTCTTGGGTGGACAGGCCCAGCCTCCGCAACAGGGCTTCAGGATCCGGATCCCGGCCCATGAAGGCCCGGAACAGGTCCTGGGGAGGGGCGCTGTCGCCTTTCTCCAAAATGGTCTTCCGGAACTCCCTACCCGTCGGCTCGCTGAAGATGCCCTCACCGGCGAAGCGTGTGAACGCATCGGCATCCAGCATTTCGGACCACTTGTACGAGTAGTAGCCCGCGCCGTATCCCACCGGGCTGGCAAACAGGTGTGTGAAGGCAGCCAGCATGCCGTAGTCGTCCGGCAGAACCACTGGAGAGTGCTCCTGCAGGACATCCTTGGAATAGGCCATCGCATCGACTCCGGCGCCCGCCTCAAACCGCGTGTGCAGGGCCAAATCCACGGTCGCGAACCCGATCTGGCGCATCTGGTTGTTTGCGCTGCGGAAGTTTCGGGCCCGCTTCATCCGCGTGTACAGCGGCTCAGGAATCCTCTCCCCTGTCTGGTAGTGCCTCGCGAATTGGTCAAGGGCTTCGCGCTCCCAGCACCAGTTCTCCATGATCTGGGACGGCAATTCGACCCAGTCCCAAGCTACGTTCGTACCAGCCAGGCTGCGCACCTCGACCCGGCTCAGGACGTGGTGCAGGAGGTGCCCGAACTCGTGAAAGATCGTCTCAACCTCGCGATGCGTCAGTAGCGGCGGCTTTGCCCCTGAGGGAGGCGTGAGATTACCGCAGTTCAGGGCCAAGTGGGGGGTGAACCCGCCATTGTGCGGGACTCCCGTGATGAGCGAGTCCATCCATGCCCCGCCTCGCTTGTTCTCCCGGGGGAAGTAGTCCGCGTAGAAGCTGCCGAGGTGTGTGCCATCGCCGTCGAGGACGTCGTACGTATCAACCCGCTCGTCCCAGACCGGCATACCATCGCGACGCTGGACGGTAATGCCGAAGAGGCGCTGGACGATGTTGAAGAGCCCTCGCAGCACGCCCTCGTACGGGAAGTACGGGCGAAGGTCCTCTTCGTCGAAGTCGTAGCGCTCTCGACGGAGCTTCTCGGCTAGGTACATCAGGTCCCAGGGCGCAACCTCGCCCTCGGCAAAGTCGCGGAGCTCCTCGTTCTCCTTCTCGAAGACGAACCGAGTCCGGTCCCGAAGCCCGTCCACAAACTCCCAAGCCCTTGCTGATGACCGCGCCATTCGGTCCTCTAGTACAAGATCGGCAAAGTTCTCGTAACCGAGCAGCCGTGCCTTGCGAGTCCGGAGGGAGAGGATCCTCTCGACGTTCCCGGAGTTGTCCAGCTCGCCGCCCGCAGCGCGGCTGGAGTATGCACGGTACAGCGTTTCGCGCAGACCCCGGTCATCCAAATAGGTCATCGCGGCAAGATAGCTGGGACCCTGCAGCGTGAACCGCCAACCGTCCGCCCCCTTCACCCGCGCACTCTCGCGGGCCGCACCGACGGCTGACGGTGGCAGCCCGGCGAGCTGCCGCTCGTCCTGAACCCTGAGATCAAACGCATTCGTCGCATCCAGAACGTTCTCGGAGAATTTTGTAGTCAGCGTGGCCAACTCTACGTTGATCTCGAGCAGCTCCTCTTTGCCCGAATCGTCCAGCTCGGCCCCGCTCCGGCGGAATCGGTCGAGGGTCTTCCGCAAGAAGCGGTGCTTGGTGGGCGAGAGCTGTGAGGAGCCGGAGGAAGCCTCAAGCCGCCTCAGGCAGCGCCAGACGCCAGCATTCAACGGTATGCGGGAGGTGAACTCGCTGACCCGCGGCCGCACAAGGTTGTACGCCTCTCGGAGCTCTGGGTGCGTCGCTACGCTCTCGAGATGGCCCACCACTCCCATCGCATAACCCAGCGGCACGCCGAGATCTTCCAGTTCCCCGAGCGTCGTCTCGTACGTGACCCGCGAATCGTCGGCCGCCAGCGCATCAACCCTAGCCTGGGCGTCCGAGAGGAGCATGTCGATTCCTGTCTCGACATGGTCGGCACGAATCTCGTCGAAAGGCACCTCGAATCGCACTTTCGTCAACGGGTTTGGCACGGTTGTCCACCCAGCGTAGCAGCGGGCACCGGGGCAATACCCGGGACGTGTTTTGGGTCAGACTAGATGCATGACCTCGCTTCCGTTCACCAAGGTTCAGGCGGCCGGGAACGACTTTCTGCTCGTAGAGCGCACGGACCTGGACCGGATTGGCCTGTCGGCGGCGGACATACCTCAGCTCGCCACAGATGCTTGCGACCGGCGGTTCGGAGTGGGGGCGGACGGGCTCGAAGTTCTCGGCCCGGCCGTCGGCGAAGGGGCCTTGATCTCGGCGCACCTCTTCAACAGCGATGGCAGCGAAGCGGAGATCTCCGGCAATGGCACTCGCTGCGTGGCCGCATGGCTAACTGCATTCCGGAAGGCGCCGAGGCACGTGCGCATTGAGACAGGGGCTGGGATGCGCGATCTTGAGCTGATCTGGGGCGACCACCCCAACTACGCCTTCCGGATGACGACCGCGGAGGGGGAGTACACGCTGGTCAGGCCGGCCATCCGGCTGGTGGCCGGCGGTGTGGAGCAGACCGCCACGCTTGTCGACGTCGGCAATCCGCAATGCGTCTGTAGAGTCGGATCTTTCGATTTTGACTGGCGGCGTGTCGGGTCCGACATTGAGCGACACGCTGACCTGCCTACGTCCACCAACGTCTCGTTTGTGCGAATCGTTGGAGAGGGCACTCGCGATGCCAGTCTTGAGGTCCGGTTCTGGGAGAGGGGAGCCGGCCCGACCCTCAGCTCGGGAACGGGCTCCCTTGGGGCGGCCGTCGCGGCGCGCCACCATGGCTGGATCGCCGACCGGGCGCGCATCGTCACCCAGGGCGGGGAAATGACGGTAGACTGGCTGGACGGCGTACGTCTGACCGGGAACGCCGCGATCGTCTGCCGGGGCGCGTACTCTGTCGAGTCGGGGGCGTCGCGCCAACGCAGCCGGACGTGCCCGCGTCTGCAAAGCTAGACAGCATGAGGATTCTGATCGCACTCGCGCTGCCGTTCGCCGCGCTCTGCCAGCCCGAGGGCGGGACACTCTCCCGCGGACTGGCCTCCGAGTCGTTTTCCTGCGGGAACCTCGTCCAGAGCTGCAGCGGACCCGCAAGACGCTTCATCGAGGCCAAGTGCGGATACGTCGAGGGTGCCGACGGCAGCCGGATCCAAGTGCCAGCAATCCCAGCGGAAGGCCCCGACCCGGCCGACCTATACAACGACTGCTCGGGACCAGGACACAACCCAGCCCCGCTGGACGGCCTTAGGCCTGTCGAAGTGGACCCGGACGGCACTGAGATCACGGGCCACGTGTTCGCCGACAACTACTTCGAACTCTATGTGAACGGCAGGATTGTCGCGCGAGATCCGATCGGATTCGTCCCGTTCAATTCCAGCGTCGTACGGTTCAAGGCCGGAGTACCCGCAACCTATGCCGTCAAGCTGGTGGATTGGGGCACGCATCTGGGAGTTGGCATGGAGTACGACCGCTGGAACGTCGGGGACGGCGGCTTCATCGCGGCGTTCAGCGACGGCACGGTGACCGGCGCCGACTGGAAGTGCAAGCCCTTTTACATCAGCCCCCTGGACGACGGCACCTGCGTGAGGCCGGGCCCTGACAGCTCGGCGTGCCCGGAAAGGCCGGCCTGCGTCGAACGAGACCCCGCAAACTGCTCGGCACTGCACTTTCCGGTCCCCGACGACTGGGCCGAGCCGGGCTTCGACGATTCCGACTGGTTGCCCGCTTCGACCTATCCCGCCAGCGCCGTGACCAACCAGCGCGCCTACAGGGATTATGCAGAGAAGTTTGGCGATGCAAGGTTCATCTGGTCCCGAAACCTGGACCAGGACAATCTAGTGCTCTGCCGTGGCCGGGTCGCTGCTGCGCCCTGAGGCGACGACGCGGTCCCAAAGCCACAATCATTCCTCTTCAAGCACGGCCTGACCACCGCGCAGGCGGAGTGCCCGCCCACCGTTCAGGATTGCGACGACGTCATCGCCGATCACGTCTACCGCCCGCTCGTCCAAGATCTTCGCCTCTTGCAGCGCGCCGAGGTCCGGAATCGGCCGACGCAGCAATTCGACCATCCGGTCCGGCTCCACGACCAGCCGCAACGGTAGGTTATTGGACGCCGCCAGCACACCGAGAAAGCACCGCAGGACGACCAAGGCGGCCGATTCCACCTGTGTGACGTGCGGTTTGCGATCTGCCACTCTATAGTCGTCGGCGTTCGCCCGAATCCCTTGCCGGATTGCGAACAGAAGGCTCTTGAGCCCCGCCTCGTTCTTGATCGCTCCCACTCCGCGGAAATCCGCGAGCGCTTCCTTACTCGTAGGCCGGGCCGCTGCGAGACGGACGAGGACCTTGTCCTCGGCAATCCACTTGCGGGGCACGTCCGATTTCTGCGCCCGTTGCTCGCGCCACGCAACCAGTTCTCGCAGCACGCCGAAGGTGGCCTTGTCCAAGCGCCGGCTGTCAGCCAACTTGCGAGAGACCGCGTCCGGATCGAACTGGGCCTTGGCCTGCAGGGCCGCCCTCGCAGAAAGTTCCAGCGCCCAGTCAGTCCTGCCCAAGCTTCGCAGCCTCTTGCGGAGGACGTCCGCTGCAGCAGGCAGGAAAGCGACGTCTTCCACGGCGTACTTCAGCATATGGGCAGGTATGGGCCGCTTGACCCAATTGGTGCGGGTGTATCCCTTCTTGATGCGAATGCGTAGCAGCTTTCGCAGCAGAGTGGAAAGGCCCAGCTGCTCGCCCATGCCCAGCAGTGCCGCGGCCGCCGCGGTGTCCAAGACGGGCTCGGCAACAATGCCGTATGTGCGGTGTAGGCAGATCTGGTCCTGATCGACTGCATGGGCAACCTTGAGAGTGTCGGGAGAGACGAGGATGTCCAGCAAGGGACGCATCGAGCGAGCCGAGAGGCGCAGCGGGTCGATGGCCCACGCCTGAGACCGGTCAGCCACCTGAATTAGGGCCAAAGTGGGCGAGTAGCTTCGCTCCCACATGAACTCGGTGTCAAAGGCTATGACGGGCTGGCCGGCAAGGCTCCGCGTCACTTCACGAATCCCTTGGCGGGTCTCTATTACGCGGGGGTCGCCGACCGCTGGCTTTACTCGGCTCCGCCGCAATGCACTCTAGGACCGGCGAGGAATCACAGGTCTCGATCCAGCGTAGCACCGTGGTCGCTAGGAACCGCGTCAGGTCGGGGCTCGTTCGGCCAGCCACGAGTCGACATCTTCCCGCGTCGGGCACGACGACTGGGCCCCGGGGCGAGTCACACTGATGGCCGCTGCAACCGCGGCGAATCGTGCCGCCTCGACCAAGTCCAAACCATCTGACAGGCCCGTCGCCAAGGCGCCATTGAACGTGTCCCCTGCCGCCGTCGTGTCAAGCGCCTGAACCGGCGTCGACGGCACGTGCTCCGTGCGATCGCCCGTGGCAACCCAAGCGCCGTCTTCGCCCAAGGTGAGCACGGCCGCGGGCGGCCCGAGTGCCAGTAGGCCTCGAAGCGTCCTGCCCGGGTCGCCCGGCCTCCTGCCCAGCAGGATTGCCGCCTCCGGAGCGTTCGGCGTTTGAATGTCCACGGTGCGCCAGAGCGCTTCGGGTAGGTGTCTGAGAGCCGGCGCAGGGTCCAAGACGGTGGTGGCCCCCCGAACCTTCGCAGCCTGGAGAGCCTCGCATACGGCATCGAGCGGCGACTCCAACTGGCACAGCACAATGTCCCCGGGGCCGACTGTGGCAAGGCCGGAGCGGACCGCGGCAGGAGTCAGCGTCGCGTTCGCACCGGGCGAGACCACGATGGCGTTGTCCCCGCCGGGAAGGACTTGGATCAGGGCGACCCCGGTGGACCGCCGGACGCGTTCGACCGCGACAGTGTCCACACCGGCCGCCCGCAGGCTCCCGAGCAATAAGTCTCCCAGACGGTCGGGACCCACCCGGCCAACCATCAGGACCCTTGCCCCAAGGCGTGCGGCGGCCACGGCCTGATTGGCCCCCTTTCCCCCGGGGAACAGGGCCAGATCTCGCCCCATGAGCGTTTCTCCCCGTCTGGGAAGCCTTGCTACTGGGATGACGTGGTCCGCGTTCAGGCTGCCGACTACGAATACGGAAGGCATTCCGCGATGCTCTCAGTCATTCGCCCCGCCGGCTCGCGTCCGGACAGCCAAGCGCCCTTGGGCCCTTCGCGCCAGCCAATCGCGAGAAGTTCCGAATCCGCTCATCACCGCCGCGCCAACCGCGACGTTCCACAGCACTACCAGAACGGACCATCCCACCACAGGGACGGCCTGAAGGCACGCCAATGCCAGACTGGCCATCAGCGTCGCCGGAAGCGGCCGGAGGCTGCCGAGAAGATTGCGCCCTATGCCAAAGGCGAGGCCGGCATACCCGGTCACCGACGCAGCGGTGTGCGCGGCCACAACCGGGATTGAGATCGGCAGCAACGCCGCCAACGCAACCCCTACGACCGCCAGCGCGAAGCAGGTGCCGAGCCCGAGAAGGAAGCACATGGTTGGGCTCTCGGTGGACGCTTCGGCGAGGACCCTCAACCGAGCCGGCCCCAGTACCAGATAGCACAGGCCAGTCAGGACCAACAGGCAGGCAGCAACCGCCAACATCGCAACCAGCACACCTCCGAGAAGCCCCGACATCAGCAGTTGGGCCGCTTGGCGGGCGTTTACGGCCTTGACAGTTCCCTGGACGGACTCCGGGGCGAGGCCGGCCTGATGGCCGACCACACTCCAAGCATTGCCACCGACTTCGACGTCCGAACTGGCTACGTCCAAGTCTCCCAAGACGGTGATCAGGTCTCCGCCCACGCTGGCCGATACTCGGAGCAGACCACCGACCAGATAGGCATTCCCACCGATTGGGCCTGCGGACTCTGAAACGCCGCCGATCACGATCGAGTCGCCTTCGATCGAACCGCGGTTGTCCAGACGGCCGAACACCACGTAGGCATTCCCGGCGACCACGCCCTCGACCCGGACCGAGCAGGCGATGCAGGCAACCTGCCCAATGGTCTCGTGATCACCGACAACGATGGAGCGAAAGAACCCCGCTCGAGGCTCTGCGGCTCCGAGCAGTGGCGCGGCCAAAACGCCCAGCAGCAGAGCCAATCCCGACAGGCGTCTGTCCGTCAGGATGCGCGTGCGAAGCATGTCAATGCCTAGACACCAGCATTGCCGAGCCCGGCGGAGCGGAGCCTTCAGCCGGCATTCCTCAAGACGCCTGCTGCATTGCAGCGATCGCCAGAATCAGCCGACGGAGCCCCAATTCGCGACCCGCAGGGTTGTACCACTCGTGCGGCGAGTGAGCGTTGCCGCCCTCTCCGCCCGCACCAACGGCAACTGCGGGAATCCCAGCTGCCAACGGGATATTGGCATCGGTCGAGGCAGACTCCGGGCTCGACCGTATCCTCAGGTGGCGATCGACCGCCCGGATGCACTCGGCGACGGGGTTGGCGTCCAGAGG
>JAJDWM010000716.1 GCA_022825595.1 Bryobacterales bacterium
GCGGCCCTCGAATGGCTCGCCCCGGAGCAGGGGCCGACTTGACCAGATCTCGTCCCCGCTCTCCGCGTCCAGGGCAAACACGCGCCCGTTCGGGCTCAGCCCGTACAGCGCGCCATCCACGACCAGGGGATTGACCTGTATTTGCGAGCCGGGGAACTCTTCTCCGGTGTCGTACCGCCAGGCAACCTCTAGGCTGCCGATATTTCCCGGATGGATCTGCGACAGGCGCGAGTACCGCAGCTGGTCCGGCCCGCCGCCGTATGCAGTCCAGCCGTCGTAGCCCGTCTGCGGGGCTCGACGAAGTTCTTGGCAGCCGGCCAGAACGGCAATAGCGGCGACCAATGCTGCGCGGAGCATTGCGGCCCATTCTATCGCCCGGTCGCGGGGATGCGGTGGGCTCTCCTCAGTGGCAGTCAGGGATGCGGAAAGCGTCCCTGAACGGGCGCTCCCCACGCACGCTGAGAGGCCCAACGGCGGGACGGCGCGCGGCTGTTCCAACGGACCTTGGTGGCGCAGGATCAGTCGCCCGCCAACACCGATTCGGCGTACAGCAGGTCGCCCGTCCGGCCGTCGTGGTATCGGAAGACGACCTGAGGCCTCGGATAGGCCACCCACCGCACGCCGTCCCGCCGGGTCGGCGTCCGGATCGCATTGTTCACCTGCACGACGCAGTAGACCGGCTTGTGCCTAGGGCTCGCCTCATCCAAGAAGTACGTCGACCAGCGAATCTCGCACTCCCTGCCACGGGACGCGAACCGGCCATTCGGGGGGCGTCCGCCCTCGGAGGAGACCGGATGATTGCCCGAGTTGTGAGGCCCCGAAGCAAACTCCCAGACCGAGTCCGTGATCTTGATGGCGAAGCTGTTGTGCAAGTCTCCCGTGAGCACGAAGACTGGGCGCCCAAGCATGTCCCAGAACTCGATCAGTTCCTCGCGCTCCCTGGGGACCGCCGTCCAGGCCTCGTCCTTGTTTGCCCCGCCCGCCCCCGGCCCGACGTGGGGAACCATGAAGTTCACCGACGACACCACGAAGAAGAAGTCGGCATCGCTGGTGCGCATCCCGTCCATCAGCCAGCGCTTCTGCCGGGCGCCCAGCATGGACACGCCCTGCTTCCACGGGTCATCCTTGTCGTGGACTTGGCGATGCGAACGGGTGTCCAGCATGAAGAACTCGGCGTTGGTCACCCGGAACCGGTAGTACGAGGTGCGCCCGATGGAGTAGGACGCGTTGCCGGTGGCCGCGGCGGGGGGCCGGATGCGCAGCCGATGACCGTCGACCCGCTCGTCGATCTCGTAGACTCCGGCGTTGGGGTCGCCTCCCTCGCGGTCCAAATGGTTGATGTCTTCCCGGCGCAGGTAGTTGACGCCAGCTGTCGGGGTGCCCCAATGGACGTGGAGGTTGGAGGCCTCGCCCAAGCCCAGCCCCTCGAAATCTGCATCCTCGTCTGTCAAGACATCGCTTCCGGCCTCGAGGCGAGCCCGTCCGAAATGGATCGGCTGGCCATCCGCGACGGGATTGCTCCAGCCGAGGTAGTCGTACCAAGCCCGCACGCCGATGTCGCGGAAGACGGCCCTGCGGCTGCGCAGCCCGACCGATCCCGCACCGTTCACGTCGCCGAGGATCTCGTGATCGTCAAAGGTGAAGAACGACGGCACTTCCTTGTGCCAGCGCGCCATGGCCGATCCGCGTTCAAGATAGATCTTGTAGTTCTCCCAAACACCGGCGATTGTCGGGGCGATGCGGAGGATTCGCGGCAGCCGGGCAGCGCCGATTCCGGCAACCGCCCTCCAACGCTCAGGGGAATAATCCCTCCGCTCCTCATACAGCCAGTCCCCGTTCTGGATCGCAAAGTGCACCCTGTCCTTGAGCCGATTGAGCATCGTGGCAAACGCAGGAAGGTCCCGATCGGCTGACTGGTTGTTCCCGCAGCCGAACTCGAAGCTGAAGTTGAACAGCCCCTTGGGGTTGTGCTCGGCGTCCCGGAAGTCCGCTGGATGAGGCAGCGTTCTGAAGGAATGCACACCGGACTGCGGCTGGGCGGCTCCGGGCACCACAAGCTTGTAGTAATACTTGGTGTCCGGCTGAAGGCCTCGGATCTGGACCCAGCCCGTGCTGTCGTGCTCTAGGCTGGGCTTGGCAACATCCGAGAGACTGTCCAGTGCCTGAGGCCCGGTGCCGAAGGCGACCCGGAACGGCTTCTCCCCGCTCGTCCGGGCCCAGACCCCGACGCCGTGAGCGCCGAGGCGGCCGAGAATCGGGCCGTGAGTGATCCAAAGGGTCTCCTGGCCGGGCGCGTTCGGCTGAAACGCCAAGCCGGCGAGCAGCAGCAGATAGGGTGGTCGGATGATCGAGTGCATTGGCCATGGGGGCGGCTCCCGTCGTGCTTCCCGCGTGAAGGCGGCGCGACGGCTCTCGCCGGTCCCGGTGCTATCGTAATGCGTTCATGCGAGACCCGGAGACCTTCCGCAGCAGGGCTTGGTTCCATGGCGACCAGTACGAGCACCTCTCCCGCCGTGCCTGGCTTCGGTCCGAGGGACTCACCGGTTCGGCCTTTGATGGACGGCCCATCGTCGGGATCTGCAACTCATGGTCGGAGCTGACCAATTGCAACGCACACCTGCGCCAGGTCGCTGAGGCGGTCAAGCGCGGGGTTTGGGCTGCCGGCGGCATTCCGCTCGAGTTCCCGACCATCTCGTTGGGCGAGATGTTCATGAAGCCGACGACCATGCTGTTCCGCAACCTGATGTCGATGGACGTCGAGGAGTCCATCACTGCGAACCCGATCGACGGCGTCGTCCTGCTGTGCGGGTGCGATAAGACCACGCCAGCCCAACTGATGGGCGCAGCATCGGCGAACATCCCGTCGATCATGGTGACCGGGGGCCCGATGCTGTCCGGTCGCTGGCAGGAGCAGGAGCTGGGCTCCGGCACGGACGGCCGGAAGCTCTTCGAAGCCCTGCGGGCAGGGCGGATCGGGGAGGAGCAATGGGCCGAGGTTGAGGGCTGCATCGCCCGCAGCGCAGGACACTGCACGGTCATGGGTACGGCTTCGACGATGGCCTCGATGGCCGAATCGCTCGGGATGATGCTCTCGGGGGGCGCGGCTATCCCGGCCGTCGATTCGAGGCGATACCAGTTCGCAGAGAAGAGCGGGCGGCGCATCGTGGAGATGGTCCGCGAGGACCTGACGCCGTCACGCATCCTGACGCGTGAGGCGTTCGAGAACGCGATTCGCACGGACATGGCCATCGGAGGCTCCACGAACGCCGTCGTGCACTTGCTGGCAATTGCCGGAAGGGCCGGAATCCGACTGACCCTGAACGATTTTGACCGTCTCTCTCGCGAGACACCCTACATCGTTGACGTGAAGCCGTCGGGGCGATTCCTGATGGAGGATTTCTACTATGCCGGGGGCCTGCCCAGCGCAATGAGGGAACTGCAGCCGCTCCTGCACGGGGATGCCCTGACTGTGAGCGGGCAGACGCTGGCCGAGGATCTTTCGGGTGTCGAAGTCCCCAACCGGAAGCTGGTCCGCCCGCTGGACCAACCGCTGAACCGAGAGGGGGGCACGGCGATTCTGTACGGCAATTTGGCCCCGGACGGCGCGGTCATCAAGCAGACTGCCGCGTCGCCTCACCTGCTGCGCCATCGCGGAAAGGCGCTCGTCTTCGACCGGTATGAGACGCTACGCGCGCGGATCGACGACGACCTCGATGTGGACGAGAACACCGTTCTCGTGCTGCAGAACGCAGGGCCTCAGGGGGGGCCGGGCTTTCCCGAGTGGGGGCACCTGCCCATCCCGGCCAAGCTGTTGCGCGCCGGAATCAATGACATCGTGCGCGTGTCGGACGCGCGAATGAGCGGGACAAGCTTCGGGACGGACGTGCTGCACGTGTCCCCGGAATCGGCCGTGGGGGGCCCGCTTGCGGCCGTGCGCACCGGCGACGAGATCGAGCTTGACGTCCCGGCGCGCCGCATCGATCTGCGAGTCGGGCCGCGCGAGATCGAGCGCCGGCTGGCCGAACGCAGGGCCCAAGCGCCGCACTACCGGCGGGGCTACGGGAGGCTCTTCCTCGATCAGGTCACCCAAGCCCACCTCGGCTGCGACTTCCGATTTCTCGCGCCAGAGGGGGCGGCGGCCGACGGGTCCGGTTCCGTCAATTGACCCAGACCGGGCTGGCCCATCCCTCGTTGCCGTCCAACTGCTCCATGCGCAAGTAGTAGTAGTCTCCCGGCTGAGGCTGCTCACGGTCTTCGTAGTCGAAGTCGATGTCCATCGGGCCGTTCTCGCGGACCATTTCGAACTCGACCTGGAAGCGCGCTTCGATCCCCATCTTCTCCAGGTAGCTATGGGTAACGGGCTTCTCGCCGCGGGTGGCTAGGCGTGCGAAACCCTCGCGTTCGAGGTCCGCCAGCGGCAGCGCAAGTTCGATACTGCCCAAGTGCGGATCGTCGAGGAGGAAGGAGAGTGACCCTTCAGCTCCGTCCAATCGCAAGAGCATACCGTCCCGGTCGTTGGATGTGGCCGCCGAGCGCCAGCGAATCGCACCCTCGTCCTGACGCATTTCCTCGAATTGCTGGTCCCGGTGAAGGAAACGCACCAAGCGCAGCGCTCCCGACTCGACCGAGATCGCTCCAGAGCCCATTCCGACGTTGGCCCGGCGCTGGTAGATATTGTCGCCCCAGGTGACCCGAACCATGGGGCCCGGCTGCCGCGACGGATGCCGGGCGTGGATCACGCGCCCGTTCTTGACCAGCTCAACGCGCGTCAAGGGTGCAGTGCCCGAGACTCGCGCGCGGATTCGGGCGGTCTCGGCGTGGGAAGCGGGCACCTCGCCGCCCATCGGCTCGCCGTTGAGGGTGAAATCCATCGAGATTCGCTGGTTGCCGGTCACGCCAAAGGTCCGGCGCTGGTACAGGCCTTCCCAAATCGCGTCACGTGTCCGCTCCAGTGCGAACACCCCTGTGAGCGGGTTGCTCATGGTATAGATCAGTCCCGGGTACGAGTTCCCGAATCCGACCGTGTGGTTGTCCGCGGAGGCAGTCGCGCCGAGCCGCAACCCCGCATCGAGGTGCCGCTGCCACGACTCCTCGAAGACACCGTGAACGGACGCGATCTCAAAGCTGCGCTCCACGCGCGGATCCGTACGGTGCTCCCAGTTAGGCGGACCGCCGCCAATATGGGGGATCACCATCGCAGGCACGCGGGCGCGCTCCAGAACCTGCATCATCACGCCCACGTCCGCCCGGTTCTTGGAAGGATCGATCTCCATCGTGGTCGGGGGGGCGTCGCCGTTGTAGATGACGTTGTGGTGCCCTCCAAGCCTCGTCCCGACGCTGTACTCGTAGCCCGGGATCGTGACAAAGCCCCTCCAGCCGTTCATGCGTCGGTTGGCGCGCAGGAGGTCCGGCCAGTTGTTGCGGGGGTCGCGGAACTTGTCGAAGTGGTACGAGGGTCCGGTGACTCCGAGCGGCATGTGGTGCGGCGTTAGGGCCCCGAAATCGAGCAGGCCGCTGCGCCTTGCGTGCAGGTAGAGTTCCTCGTTGACGCCGCGGCCATCGTGTAGATAGGTGTGCTGGTGCAGGTCCCCGTAGTACACCCTGCGGTCTAAGTGCTCCTCCACGCGGATCGGATTGCTGACGCCCTGCAGGGAGCCGTCCTTGCTATGCACGCGCACGCGATGAACGCCGGGCTGGCTGGCCACTACGTTGGTAGCCACGTAGTGCATGAGCTCGGGGTCGTACTCGAATGGACTGACGGCAAGGCCTGTCTCCCCAATGACGAATTCCCGCCCCTGATGGTTCTCGGCCAAGGATTCCCACTCGTCAGTCGGAAGCAACGCGAGGCTGAAGCTCTCGCCTACGCTGGCGTATGCGGGTCCAATCACGCGCAACTTCGTGGCGCTCCCGCCCAGCACCTTTAGAAACGCGTCTCCACCGTAGTCCCTTGGCCTTCCGTCCTCGCCGGCGATCACGATGCGGAAGTTGAACAGGTTTTCGGCGTAGTGCTGCATGCGAACGCCCCGGGCACCGCCCAAGTCGAGGTGGACCTTGGTGCCAGGGGTTAGCGTTCCGGACTCAAGCAGCGCTCCTACGGTCTTGCGATAGGGGAAGACGTCGGGGTTATTGCGCTGCACCGAATTGGAGTGCACGACCCTCTTCCATTTCGCTTGGGGAGCACTTGTCTCCAGCGCAAAGTAGGCGGGCGCGTCCGGATCGTCCACTTGGAACTGCTCGACATCGCTCGTGAAGTGCTTCCATACCTCCAGACTCTCGCCGGCACGCACGCCGCTGACCCCGACGATGTACTCGACCCGGACCCGGTGCCGCTCCCCTGCCCGTGCGACCGGAGAGGTCAGCAGCCGCACCGTGCCCTCGAGCGGAAACCCCGGGGGCATGTAGGCGCCGGGTCTGTACTCGACTCGACCGGCAGCAGCGTCGCGACCGGCAGGATCGGCTGCGGCGTCGGCGCAACTCCAAGAGGCGGCCAGCGCAACCAAGCTGGCCGCGGCAAGCGCAATGACAAGGTGCTTCATGGCTGGGGCGATTGTAGCGAAGGGCTGCGCGGCTCTCGGCTATCCTGTGGCCATGCGACTGTTGGGAGCGCTCTGTCTCACCGCAGCTGGCCTGCTGCAGGCTTCGGACGTCGGGCGAGCCCCGCTGGTGTTTCGTGAGGACTGGACTGCGAGCCCGCCTTCCATACCGCTCACCCAGAGGGATGTCGCCAATCCGGACCTGAGCGTGGCGGTCCACGGACCAGGACCGCCACTGGTCAAGAAGAGCTTCCACGACGCCCGGGAGTGGGATCCGCACTACGTGTGGTCCGGCCTGTCCAGGACGGCTTGGGCCGTCAGCCTCTCGCTGAAGGACGGAGGGCTGCTGGACCTGACGGGAACGGCCACTCTGCGCTGGCGCAGCCGGCAGTCCGGATTCCGGGCTTTGCGCGCGGTGGTCGGCTTGGCCGACGGAAGCTGGCTAGTGAGCGAACACTCGGATCCGGCCTCGGACCAGTGGCGAGTGAGCGAGCTGGCCTTCACCAGCACGCGCTGGCGCACGCTGGACATCCGGACTGTCACCGAAGGGCCTTGGGAGGCCGAGCCCAATCTCAAACAGGTGCGCTCGGTCGGCTTCAGCGACCTGATGCCCGGGGGGCGCAGCCAGGCGTGCTCGCGGATCGACTGGATTGAGGTCTATGGCCAACGAGTGCCGACCGGACCGATCCAGGTCTTCCTGCTTTCCGGTCAGTCCAACATGGTTGGCTGGGGCAACAGCCTCGAACTGGACAGCGTCTCACGCTTCGGCCATGACGGCCGCCTCGCCATGTTCGAGAACGGCACGTGGATTCCGCTGCGGCCGTTCCGGGCCCCCTCGGCCAGGCAGCGCGACGGATGGAACATCACGGAGTACACGTTCGGACCCGAAATCGCCTTCGCGCGGGCTGTCTCGCGCGCATGGCCCGGACGCCGCATTGGCATCGTGAAGCAGGCCGTCGGCGGCACGGGGATCATGGCTTGGGCACGGCGCTGGAACAGGCAAGATGCCGACATTACGGGCGATGGCTCCAAGGGCCCCCTGTACAAGGAACTGCTGTCGAAGGCAAGGGCAGCTCTAGCCGCAGGAGATGCTCAGCTGCGTGCCTTCATCTGGCTACAGGGCGGAAAGGACATGCGGGACCTGCGGGCTTCAGGGCGCTACGCGGAGAACCTTGACCGGCTCGTGAACGCCCTGCGTGAAGACCTGGACCATCCGGGCTTGCCGGCGCTCGTAGGCACGTATCGCACAGGCCAGCTGCCGGACAGCCTGGAGGGCATCCAGCAGGACCAAGTCCCTGTCGCACAAGGGCGACCGGGGGCTTACGACGTGCTGGCGGCGCAGA
>JAJDWM010000469.1 GCA_022825595.1 Bryobacterales bacterium
CTGCGGCTGTGCCGGCAACACTACCCTCGCTGAATGCGTGCATGTCGCTCCCGCACACCCCACTTGCGCGCAGGCGGACCAAGACTTCGCCCGGTCCCGGATCTGGCGGGTCCGGGATCCTGCCGATCTCTAGGGTCTGCGGTGCCACGAGCTGCAAGGCGATCATCGGACTAAGGGCTGTGCTGGTGCTGGATCGTGCGGCGCCCGAGCCATGATAGCTGGGTTGGCCCCGCGGCGACGGCAGCGGGCAAGCCACTTGCCGGCTGCCCAGGTTGGTCGTGGCGGAAGCGTTGAGCCCGATTGTGATCGGAGCGACCCGAGGGCGAATTCCTTGGGCAATAATGTTTACCAGCACGCAGGCGCGGGCCCTTGGTGTTGTTGGCAAGCTCCGGCCACAGCACAGGCCGGTTGGCGGCGGCCTCCCTTATCCGTGTCTATGCACGCCGGTTGCGCAAAGCGTCGAGGCGGCTGATCGCGACTGTTGTCAGGAATCCGCAGCAAGCCAAGGCTAGGGCTCCGGCACCTTGGGCGGCGTCCGGCATGTGCAGACCCCTCCCTTCCGACCAAAATGGCCAGATCCCGGGCACGGCACCCGCCAGCAGTCCCAGCAGGAAGCCCAGCATCGGGGCGGCATGGCGGTCCAAGAGATACCGGATCAGGGCACTTAGCCCTACCAGCGCCGCCAGCATTCCTACCGCGAACGGCACCAGCACGCCCGCGGCCTCCCCAATCTGCGCCCACCCAATGCCGTCTCCGGGAAGGATAGCGGCCTTGACGCTGTCAACCGCGCCGAGGACGCGGACATACTGGCCGCTGACGACCAGCAGGTAGCCCCCCGACAGCCCCGGCAGGAGTGTCGCTGCGAATGCCGCCAGGCCTACCGCGAATAGGACGAAGGCCGAGCCTGCTGCCTCGACTCTGCTCGGTACAGGCGCCAAGGCGACCGCCAGCGTCGCTGCGAATCCGACGGTTGCACCCGCCCAAGTCTGGCCGCTCGGACGGCCGATCATCCGCCAAAGCAGCGGAATCCCTCCAAGCGTTGCGCCAATGAAGATGCTGTACGCCGCCCAGCGATAGGTCTCGACCTGGTCCCGGACCCAGCCCGCAGCCGCGAGGATCACCGCTCCGGCCGAGAGAGTCACTATGGCAAGAAGAGTGACCGACGGACGATCTGGCCGCAGAGTGCTGACCCTCGCGATGGCTGTGATGCACTGGGGGTAGACACCCACCGCCAGCAACATGGTGCCTCCCGAAATGCCCGGCACCAGATTGGCCAGCCCGGCTAGGACTCCCCCCGCTGTTGCGCGGACTAGCGTGACCGGTCCCATGCCCCCATCGTGCGCGGTCCCGCTCACAGCGGTGCCTCGATCATCGATTGCTCGCCCGATGGCCGGACAGCCTCACAGCTGCGGGCCCCGACGCGCTAGCGGGGCGTTCCGGCGCCTGACGGGGCCGTATGAGCCGAAGCTTGGGAGACCCCGCTGGCGGGAGGTGCCGGAGCTGGCTTGTACAGCGTAACGAGGCAGCCGCCGAGCGCGGCGCAGGCGATGCCGGCGAAGAACTGCCATCGTATTCCGCCCACCCCTCCGGCCGGTGGGTGCAGGGCCATTGCGACGAGCGCATTGACGATTGGCGCCCCAGCGAAGATGATCGACATCACCACAGCGGGCGTGCCCTTGGCTCCGAAGGCGAGCAGGACGCCGAATGCACCGACGGCTCCAACCGTGCCCGCCACCAGTGACAGCGTCATTCCGCGGGCGGGGTAGTTCCAGTCCGCGCCGGACGCCAGCAAGACCGCGATCGGCGCCAGCACAGCCACCAGGAAGTAGGCGATGCCGACAAACAGGAATGCCTTGTAGCGTCCGTGCACGGGATCCCCCATGCCAATCTGGCCGCTGTGCAGGAAAATGCCATAGAGGCCCCAGCACGATACCGTCATCAAGGCGTACAGGAGCCAGCTGAATCCCGGTTGGTTCATGAGATTACCTCCTCAGTTGCAGGGTTCCGCGCCGACCAGGGTCGGCCCGTCGGCTTCAGGCCGCGGCGCAGTGCCGCTCGAAGTCCCAGCGAGCCGTCGAGCCGCTGTCGACCGATGCGTTAATCAGGTGGGCGCACGACGCAGCGTGGTGCCCGATCCACGCGTCCTCCACGTTCGCACCCCGGTGCCGGACCGCGAAGAAGAAGTCGGCCAAGTGCGCCAGCGTAGAGTTCGGCCCCGTGTCCCGGTAGGTTTCGTCCTCCGGGCGCGGCAGACCTTGGAGTTCAGCACGGCCCGCTGGTGTGCGGTAGTACTGCTCTTCCAGGGCAGTTGGCCAGCCGCCGACGATCCAAGCGTTGTTGTCGTACTCCGGATGCGGGCGAAAGATCAGTCCCCGTCTGCCGAACTGGGCAGAGCCCTCAGTCCCAAGGACTTCGAATAGGTAACCGCCGAAGGCATTGCTGTTGAACGTGGAACTGAGGTGCACCATGAATCCCTGCGGGTAACGAAGCATGGCCCCGAGCGTGTCGGGGACGTCTCGGCTCTGCTTCCAGTGGTAGAGGCCGCCCGCGGCCATGACCTCGCTCGGCATAACCGCGCCGGTGATGAAGTGGATCGTGGTGCAGGCGTGCACGAATAGGTCCGTGGCGATTCCTCCCGAGTACTCGCGATAGCAACGCCAGCGAAAGAATCGCTCTAGGTCAAAGTCGCGCTTTGTGGCTGGTCCGAGAAAGGCATCCCAGTCCACCGTTTCGGGCGAGGCGTCCGGCGGGATCGGGTAGATCCAAGCGCCGCCCGGGCTGTTGCGGTTGTAGGCCACTCGGATCATGGTGACCTGCCCAAGTCTTCCGGATTGGATCCAGCGGCGCAGCTCCCGTGCCGAATCGCTACTGACCGTCTGGCTCCCGACTTGGACGATCTTGGCTTGCTTCTCCGCGACGGCTGCTATCTCCAGCCCCTCGTCAATGGCGTAGGTCAGGGGCTTCTCGCAGTAGACGTCCTTTCCTGCTCTCAACGCCTCGACCACCATCTGGCGGTGCCAGTGGTCCGGCGTTCCGACGGTCACCGCGTCGATCGATGGATCGTCCAGGATCTCCCGGTAGCTGGAATAGGGTTGCGCCCTTCCCTCTGTGCGCTCGATTGCCCGGTCGACTCGGCCTGAGTAGGCGTCACAGACGGCGACTATCTCCGTGCCCTCAACCTGCTTGATCGCTTCAAGCAGTTCGTGCGAGCGCGAACCGACGCCAATCATGCCGACAGCGATCCGGTCGCTCGGGGCTGTCGATTGCGCTTGGGCAAGGGCCCCGGCGCCAGTCCCCAGGAACACCCGCCGCGTCAGCGCCATGCGACGCCTTCCCTACCAAGGTTCGCCATGTCGGAATCAGTGTACACGCAGGCTCCGCGCGGCGCGGCGACGGGCTGCGGGTGGGTTATGGTGAAAGTAAGGGGCGGCATAATCAGGCCGCCCAGTCGCTACGCAGGTGGGGCGCCCCGACGGAGGGCGACGCTAGAACCAGAAAGACCATGACCGACGCCAAGGTTCCAGCCGCCATTGAGGCGGTTCGAATCAGCAAGTTCTTCGGCAACTTCGCTGCGATCCGAGACGTTTCCTTTGAAGTCCCCCGGGGCCAAGTGGCGGCCTTCCTGGGCCCGAACGGCGCGGGCAAGTCGACCACGCTGAGAATCTTGACGGGATTCCTGAAGGCAACTGAGGGAACGGCCCGCATAGCAGGCCTCGACATTGCGACGCACCGCATCGACGCTGCCGCAAAGATCGGGTACCTCCCCGAGAATGGCCCGCTCTATCCCCAAATGACGCCAATCGAGCTGCTGCGGTTCTTCGGCGAGGCCCGCGGCCTTTCCGAGACCCGCCTTGCGGCGCGCGTGAGTGCGGTGATCGACCAGTGCAATCTAGGCGAAGTTCGCGAGAAGGCGATACACAAGCTGTCCAAGGGCTATCGGCAGCGCGTCGGAATGGCGCAGGCCCTGCTGCACGAGCCAGACATCCTGATCATGGATGAGCCCACGGCGGGCTTGGACCCGAACCAGATTCGGGAGGTCCGCACGCTGATCCGGGACCTTGGCGAGTCAAAGACGGTCCTGGTCTCGACCCACATCCTGCAAGAGGTAGAGGCCGTAGCTGACCACGTGGTCATCATCAACGAGGGTCTGGTCGTGTTTGACGGCACGCCGCGGGAAATGGCCGGTGGCACTGGGCTTGAGGAGGCGTTCTACCGCCTTACGGCGAACGGTCGGCAAGGCCGGGATGCTGCACAGAAGTCCGAAGATGCCCGGAAGTCTGCGGCCGTCGGCGATGAGAACGAGGAGAGTGACCAAGGGGGTGGTCAGTGATCCAGTCTTGGTACGTCTCGAGGGCCGTTCTCCGACGGGAGTTGACGACGTACTTCAGCAGCCCGACCGGCTATGTCTTCCTCTCGCTATTCGTCTTCCTGAGCGCTGTTGCTGCCTTCTGGCAGGAGGCCTTCTTCGCGAGCAACCTCGCAAACCTCGACACGCTCAACGCCTACTTCCCGTACTTGCTGATATTCCTCGTGCCGGCCCTGACGATGGCGGCATGGGCTGAGGAGCGCCTGCACGGCACGGACGAACTGTTGCTGACGCTGCCCGCGACCGATCTCGAGATTGCAATCGGCAAGTATGCCGCGTATCTGGGCGTGTACTCAGTCGCGCTCGGATTCTCGCTGAGTCACGTCATCGTGCTGCTGGTGCTCGGAAGTCCGGACCTCGGCCTGCTGGTCGCCACTTACCTGGGGTATTGGTTGATGGGCGCCGCGCTGCTTGGGCTGGGCATGGTCGCCTCCCAGCTGACGGCCAACCTGACGGTTGCCTACATATTGGGCACGCTGTTCTGTGCCGTGCCGGTCTTCGTCGAACATACCGGCAACATCCTTGGCGGGCCGATGCGACGACTGCTGGAGAGCCTCTCGTTCGTCGAGCAGTTTCGCGCTTTCGCCGACGGCGTGATACCCCTCTCGGGAATCCTCTACTTTCTCGGTTTCGCGGCGGCAATGGTGTACCTCAACGTCGCCGTTCTGGGCCGGCGGCACTGGGCCACGGGAAGTTCCGCTCCAAGGCTCGGCCGCCACTATGCCGTGCGCGGCGTGGCCGTGCTGGTCGCGATCGCTGGGGCCACGATTCTTGTGGGCCGGCTCGGAGGGCGGCTGGATGCGACGGCTGAGCGGCTGCACTCGCTCTCCCCGGACACCCGAGAGCTCATCGACGGCCTCGATCCGGACCGCCCTGTGTTCATCCAGGCCTACCTCAGCCCAGAAGTTCCTCGGCGTTACGTGCAGGCCCGCAACAACATAATCTCCCTATTGCGGGAGTTCGACTCTCGCGGGGGCGGTCGCATTCACGCGAACATCATCCCGACTGAGCAGTTTACGCCTGAGGCGCGCGAGGCGCGCGACCGCTTCGACATCCGGCCACGCCCGGTGCCGCCGATCTACCAGACCCAGGGTAGTCCGGACGAGATTTACCTCGGCATCGTATTCAGCTCGGGACCCGAGGAGTTTGTGATCCCCTTCATGGACCCAGGACTGCCCGTCGAGTACGAGCTGATGCGCTCCGTTCGCGTCGTCTCAAACGCCGAGCGCAAGAGGGTGGGCGTGCTGCGCACGGGCGTCAACCTATTCGGAGGGTTCGACTTCCAGACCCGCCAGCAGGCCAGGGGCTGGTCGATTGTGGCAGAGCTGCGCAAGCAGTACGACGTGGTGCAAGTCCCCGCGGAGACCGATTACCCGGAAGATCTCGACGTCCTGCTGGTCGTGCTTCCGAACACGCTCCAGCAGGATGGAATGGATCGGCTGGTGGAGTGGGCCACAGCCGGCAATCCCTTGCTTCTGGTTGTGGATCCCCTGCCGGCCTTCGACATTTCGGCATCTCCGCACCAGTTGCCGCCGAGCCCGTTCCAGCAGGGTCAGCCGCAGCGCGTGCCCACCGACAGCACGCCGCTGATGGATGTGCTTGGCGTGAAGTGGGAGTCGGATCGCATCGCGTGGGACAACTACAATCCCCACCCGACCTTCCGCAACCTGCCGCAGGAAGTGGTCTTCTTGGGCGCCGGCAGCGGCTATGATCGCGCTTTCAACCCGGACGAGGCCGTCAGCTCCGGGCTGCAGGAGGCTGTGCTGCTGTACTCCGGCGTGCTGCAGCCCGCGGAGGACGGGGAGGCAGACACCGAGTTCACCGCCCTTCTGCGGACGGGTCTCGATTCCGGCACGACTTCATGGTTCCGCCTCGTGCAGCAATCCGTGTTCGGTGCCCAACTGTCCACGAATGTGGCCCACGATCCGGACGAGGACAGCCACATCCTGGCCGCGCGGGTCTCGTCGTCGGAAGGGGGTGGCGTGCATGCCATCGTGATCGCCGACGCAGACATGCTTGGGGAACAGTTCTTCGAGCTGCGGCGTCAGGGAATGGGCGACCTCAACTTCGACAATGTGACGTTCGTGCTGAACGCGGTTGACCGTCTGGCCGGCGACGATTCTTTCATCGCGCTGCGCAAGCGTCGCCGCCAGCATCGGACGCTGGAAACCGTGGAGGCGCGCACTAGGTCCTACGAGGAGGATCGGCTCGAGGAGACTCGCGCTGCAGAGCAGGAGGCAGAAGACAAGCTCAACGCGGCTCAGGCGCGCCTGGACAGCGCCGTGCAGGCACTGCGCGACCGAACCGACCTGGATGCCCAGACGAAGCGGATCATGATCTCGAACCAAGAGCGCATCGAGAACCGCCGGCTGACGGTCGCGCGCAGCAACATCGAGGATGAGAAGGAGCGACTCATCGAGGCTGCGCGGGCCGACATGGAAGCGGCTGTGCGCGCCATTCAGAACACGATCAAGCTCTTGGCGGTCGCACTGTCGCCCGTGCCGGCCTTCGCGCTGTTCCTGTTCGTGTCCGTCCGACGCCGGGAGCGAGAGCAGATCGGTGTCGACCGCCACCGTCTAGTGGAGGCAGACAAGCGATGAACGAGACGACGAAGACCCTGTACTTCGTGATGGTCGCGGTGGTGGTGGCGACCCTAGCTGTAGTGATCGACCCGAGCAAGTCGACTCCGGACGTGTTCGACGACGTCGGCGAGCCATTCTTCGCGGAATTCACCGATCCGCAGGCACCGCGGGCGATCGAGGTGATCGATTATGACGAGGCCACGGCGACTGCTACGCCGCTGAAGGTGGAATTCACCGATGGCAAGTGGGTGATTCCGTCCCACTACGGCTATCCCGCGGACGCCGAAGAGCGGCTCGCAACTACGGCCGCGGCCCTGATGGAGCTTCGCAAGGACCGCATCGTCTCCGACTCCGTCCAAGACCACGCCCGGTACGCGGTCGTCGATCCCCTCGACCAGGGGACCGCTTCGCTCGCCGGTAGGGGCAAACGCGTCAAAATCCTCGACGGTGACGGGAACGCGCTGGCGGACTTCATAGTGGGCGACGAAGTCGACGGGCGGCGTGGCTACCGTTACCTGCGCGTCCCGGGCCAGAATCGGACCTATGAGGTGAAGACCGACGCCGACGTCTCGGCCCAGTTCCAGGACTGGATCGAAACGGATCTGCTCAAGGTTTCCCCATTCGACCTGCGGCGCATCCAGATCAACCGCTACACCATCAACGAGCGGCTCGGGCGCATCGAGAACCGCCAACAAGTCCTGCTCACCAAGAGCGAGAGCAAGTGGCAAATGCAGGGGCGCGAGCCGGACACGGACGCCACCGGAGAGCTGACTAGGGCGCTCTCGGATCTGCGCATTGTGGACGTGCAGCCGAAGCCCCAGGGCCTCAGCGCGGATCTGAAGGCGCGGTCCGGCATGCAGCCGACCATGGCAAACTTCCGCTCGCTTCAGGGCAAGGGTTTCTTCCCGAACCCGTACACCGGGCAGATCCTCTCCAACGAGGGTGAGCTGCTCGTGGAGTCCAAGGACGGCCTGCTGTATACCCTGCGCTTTGGAGAGATTGCGAGGGGGGGCTCAGAGCCTTCATCCGACTCTGAGGAGTCCGAGGGTGAAGGGGAGCGCCGCTACCTGATGATCAGCGTGGACTTCAGTGAGGCTAGGGCAGAGAAGTACGAAGGCGACGCCGAGAAGGGTAAGGAGTTGGGGGACGAACTGTCCAGCCGATTCGCCGAGTGGTACTACGTCATCTCCGGAGCGGACTTTGCCAAGCTCCGGCCGAGCCGATCGGACCTGAGCTAGCCAATACCGCCACCCGAGCCAGGCGATTTCAATTCAACGACGGCTTTGGCCAGCGGCCGACCCGAAAGGCACAACAGGTCTCGCGTTCCACCTCAGCGGCTGGCTGCGCCGATCAAGTGCGGTGGGTGCGGAGCACTCGCCTGTTGCGGGCCAACGATCGATCTACGGCATGTGAGGGGATCTGTCATCAGCCGAACGCACTGCGGTTAGACGCGCACGGTTGCATCTACGAATGCACCGTTGCACCTCGGACTGCAAACCGGGTGTGTCCAGGTCCCTGCGGCCCTACCTTCGCTCCCGGTTCCCTACCGCCAGGCATCCCTTCAGGGTCAGAAGCCCGCCCATCACCGCTATCATCCGCACTGACGCGCTCCCATTGGTTGGCTATGGCGGCTTGCGCTAGCGCACTAAGTCCATCAGCACCCTGCGCCCGATCTCAGTGAACGGTACCTCGGCCGGCAGCTCGGGCGTCTGCCTACCCAACAGCGCCATCACCCTCAGGCCCCCCACAAGCATTGAGTGGGGCGCACCGCCCTCTCTATGCACCTCCGCGCCGGCGCTGCATATCCTCCACCTTGCAGCCCGTCTTCCGCACGCCGTGCCAATCCCATCACGCGTTCTTGTCTAGGATTGGGTGGATCGCATGTCCCGCCCGGAGATAAGGTACTTGACCCAATTCGAAGACCTCGAGCGCGCGCTCCACGAGGTGAACCGACCGGGGAACTACTATGTCGCCGGCCGATTTGCCGCACCGATTCCAAGTCTGACCGTCGATCCCCTTGGGGCTGTCCCGCTGCCCGTAATTGAGGCCCAGGCTCGGGAACTCGTCGCAGCCGCTGCGCGCGCTCCATACGGCCGTGGCCCGGACACGGTTCTCGACCGGTCTGTCCGCGACTGCTGGCAGCTTGACGCAAAGAGGGTCAGTGTCTCCGGCGAGCGCTGGCAGCACGCGTTCCGGGGAATGCTCAGGTCTGTCGAGAGGGGGTTAGGGTGTGCAACCGGGAGCATCAGCGCCCACCTCTATAAGCTTCTGGTGTACGAGCCAGGCGGCTTCTTCTCGGAACACCGGGACACCGAGAAGGTGGACGGCATGATCGGGACGCTCGTCCTCACGGTGCCAAGCAGTGCGACGGGGGAACAGCCAGGCTAACTGGTGGTGGACAGGGGGTGGAAGTCCCCCGGAGCAAAGGATGAGCCGATTCATGCTTCTCCGCGAGTCATGCGTTCATGGTCGTGAGGTCATGGATGAAGCGTTGACAGCGGCGGATGCGGGCAGAGCATTGAGCACCGAAAACCTCAAGATTCGGAGTGCCGAGCCTTTCCTCGTGGGCGAAGGCAACACCGGGCGTCGCGCTATGGCAAGGGACGCACGGGCTCCGCGGTGTCCAAG
>JAJDWM010000783.1 GCA_022825595.1 Bryobacterales bacterium
CGACAAGGATTGCTGCGCTCGGACGGGCGGCAGCTTCGCTACACGCCGGGGCGCTGCGGATTGAACCCTCAGCACGAGCTGACGCTCAGGGACGCTTCTAACGGCAGTGCCAAGGCGTCGCCGCGGTAGGACCCGGAGACTGGCGCGGCGTGCCGCGGCTGAGCCGCTGCCGCCACACAGATGTGGCGGTCCGCGACCGCCAAGCCCAAGCTTGGGTCAAAGCCGCGCCAACCCCCTCCCGGCACGTACACCTGAGCCCAAGCGTGCATCTGCTGGTCGTTGGCGTCAACGCTCGCTTCCTGGTAGCCGCTGACAAAGCGGGCGGCCAACCCCGCCGAACGGCAGCAGTCCACGAACAATACGGCAAGATCCCTGCATGCGCCCTTCCCGGCCCGAAGGGTCTCGGTAGGGTGCATCGGCTTGCCCTCCGGCCTGACCACGACCTGGTGCATCTCGTTGATCCTTCTGCTGAGCGAGCAGAGATACGGAATCAGCGCTTGGGCGGAGCCACCGGCAGGGTCCCGCGCCAGCCTGTCGACAGCTGGGCCGGTCGGGCTGACGCGGAGCAGGGCGTGGGCAAGCCGGGACCGCAGGTCCTCCGGATACCTAATCGTAGGCCAGTCGCGCATCTCGCGCGATTCGAGAAAGTCGAACGGATTCTCCCTCAGGGTCTCGACTTCGAAGTCGGTGCGTATGCGCAGTGAGTCCGTGAGCCCGCTGAACCACGCATGGGCGACATCGTTGCCCTCGGCATCCACCCCTTCAGCAAGCCTCGTGGGCTGCGGGTTGATCAGAATCGCAAAGCGCTCCAAGCGCTGCCAGCTGTCGGAGCGGGGTCGGAGCCGAATGGTGTGCGGCTCAAGGAAGACTTCGGACGTGTAGCGGTACAGCGTCTCGTGCCTCACCCGGTATCGCATGGTCGGGGAACCGAAACGGGTCAGGCGTCGCGGGCCTCGGGGCCGACGGACTTGTCGAGCTTGGAGAACGCCGTCTCGACCCAGTCACCGGTCAGGTCTGCCATCAGCAGCCGCAGGTGCTGCTGCCACCAGTTGGAGATCTCGCGCAGGTCCTCCTCGTAGTACCTGTGGTGCACGATCCGGTAGGTGTTCGACGAGTACAGAACGGCGTCCAGGGGGAAATCAACATCGGCCGCGCTGATCCGCGTCGAGTCGAACGCCAGGCACGCTGCCTTGAAGGCATGCCGCATCGAGTCCGTGTAGTGCAGCGCCCGGACGAGGACCGGCTTGCCGTACCCGCTCGAACCGATGATGTGGTACGGGGTTCCCCGGCCGGTATCGACCCAGTTTCCCTCCGGGTAGACCAAGTAAAGCTTGTGGACGGCGTCTCCCGACATCTGCCCGCCGACTAGGGCCTTCATGTTGAAGTGCAGGCCACCGCGCTCCAAGTAGGCCCTGTCCTCATCGGCGACCTTGCGGACTTGGTCCGTGAGGAGGTTGACCACTTCGAAGAGTCTCCCGAACGGCTCGTCGCGCTCTTCCAAGGCCTGCTCGAAATACGTCAGCGCCTTATCGGTCACCGACCGGAGGCCAGAGGTCATGATGAAGATCGCTCCGCCGTCCCGGTGGTAGACGCGCAGCTTGCGCGCCGTCAGGCACTCGTTGCCCGAGGTGATCCGAGTGTCGGCAATCCCGACTAGCCCCTCCCGCACGTTGATCCCGAGGCAGAGCGTCATTCGACGCCATCCTCCAGTGACTGCCGCTGGCTGTGCAGGCGCGGAGCGAAGAAGCTCTCGTGAAGCGCATTGCTGATGCGGTTCAACTTGACCTGAAGCGCGTCAAGATACTCGTGGAAGCCCGCGGCGATGACCTCGTCGATCGCGGTGTAGGCCAGATCGGAGGTCAGCCGGCCCAACTGGCGCTCGGCCTCGTTGCCGAAAGTTCCGGTCGCCGAGCCTGTGATGGCGTGCAGGGATGCGTCCGAGCGCCGCACACAGTTCCTGACGGACCTCGGGAACACGGGGTCCAGTACGAGAAACTCGGCAGCCCGGCTCATCCGAACCATGCCGTGCTTCTTGCGGTACATCTCAAGTGCGCTGACGGACCGCAGGACGGCGGTCCAGTGCAGGTCCTCGGTTCGGCCGCCGTCTTCGCCCGCCGAGGAGAGTACCGTGAAGTACCTGATGTCCAAGACGCGCGTGGTCTTGTCCGCGCGCTCGATCATCCGCCCTATCCGGCTGAAATGCCACGCCTCCCCGAACGAGAGTGTCGAGTACGCAGCCCCTTCAATGGCGTGGCAGGCACGGGTTATGTGCCTCAGGAAATAGTCGAGCGAGGACTTGGAATGTACCGCTTGATGCTCAACGTAAAGGTAGAGCTCGTTGACCTCCAGCCACAGGTCGGAGGATAGCGTCTCGCGGATCGAGCGGGCATTCTCGCGGGCAGCCCTCAAGCAGGAGAGGATCGAATTTGGGTTCTCGGCATCGAACGTCAGGAACCAGCAGACTTCGGCCTGATCGGCTGCGCTGTAGGTGGACCAGAACCGGTCCGCATCTCCGGTGATCTCCACCAGCGGCCCCCACTGGGGAGGAATCCCCGATGGCAGATCCAGCATCAGGTGCTGGTTGACGTCGACGAACCGAGCGACGTTCTCGGCTCGCTCGATGTAGCGGCTCATCCAGTAGATCGAATCGGCGACCCGGCTCAGCATCTCCTCAGGTGCCCTCCAGTCCCACTCCACTCACGGCCGGTCAGGCCGCCACCGAGCCTGCCCCGGCAGAGGCGCCCGCCGGAGAGGTCAGGACCCAAGTGTCCTTGCTCCCGCCGCCCTGCGACGAATTCACCACGAGCGATCCCTTGCGGAGCGCTACGCGCGTGAGGCCTCCCGGCAGCACAAAGGGCTCACGACCGTAGAGGATGAACGGGCGCAGGTCCACGTGCCGGCCCTCGAAGTGGCCGTCCACGAACGTTGGCACCCGCGAAAGGGACAGGGTCTCCTGGCCGATGTAGTTGCGGGGATTGGCCTGGATCCTCTGCCTGAAGTCCTCGCGCTCTCGCGCCGTGCTGTGCGGGCCGATCAGCATGCCGTACCCGCCGGACTCGTTCGCGGGCTTCACAACCAGTTTTCCGATGTTCTCCAGCACGTGCGCCCTCTGCTTGTCGTCCCAGCACATGAAGGTC
>JAJDWM010000251.1 GCA_022825595.1 Bryobacterales bacterium
GATCTCAGGGGCACGCCCAGACGATCACAGCGACCCTGCAAGGCCTCGTCACAGATGCCACGGACGCGGTCGTTCCCGGAGCGCTCGTGACGGTCACCAACACGGCGACCAATGCGGAGTTCGCCACGGAAACCGGCGTAGCAGGCCGCTTCGTGGCGCCTTCGCTGCAGCCAGGACCCTATCGAGTCGCCGTTGAGGCGGAGGGGTTCAAGCGTGTCGAGCGCACCGGCCTGATTCTGGAGGTCGAGCAGAGCGCCCAGATCCAGATCGTACTGGAAGTGGGGGCTGTCACCGAGATTGTCGAAGTCTCGGCGGAGGCACCGTTGCTGGATTCGACGACGTCTTCTATGGGACAGGTGATCGACAACCAGAAGATCATCGACCTCCCACTCAACTCCCGGAATCCGTACCGGCTCGCCTTGCTGGTCCCGGGTGTATCCGGGCGGATCTCCGACGTGTTCAACGGCGGCCGCATCCTCGTCAACGGTGGCCGCCCCGGCACAAACGAGATCCTGGTCGACGGCGTGCCGTCATCGCCGCCGCTTGTCAACCCGATTCAGGGCTTCACCGTCCTGCCGTCGGTTGACTCGGTGCAAGAGTTCAAGGTCCAGACAAACAACTACTCGGCAGAATTCGGCCGTAGCGGCGGTAGCGTGATCAACATGGTCTACAAGTCCGGGACGAACCAAGTCCACGGCTCGGCCTTCGAGTTCCTGCGAAATTCAGCCCTCGATTCGAACGACTTCTTCGCGAATCGCAACGGCGTGCCCCTAGGCAGCTTCAAGCGCAACCAGTTCGGAGCGACCGTAGGCGGGCCAATCTCGATCCCCAAGCTCTACAACGGCAGGGACCGGTCGTTCTTCTTCTTCGGATACGAGGGTCTGCGCGAGCGGCGTGCCGCCACTCAGGTTGCGACCGTTCCGACGCCCTTGCAACTCAGCGGCGACTTCTCCGAGACGCTCAACGCTGGCGGCAATCTGATCCGGGTCTTTGACCCGCTGACTACGCGGGACGCCTCCGGAGGAGGATTCGAGCGCGACCAATTCCGAGGCAACGTCATCCCTTCCAGCCGTATCGCGACGGTGTCGCGCAACGTCGTCGGGTACTACCCGCGGGCCAACCGCCCCGGTGCGCGATTCACGGGAGTCAACAACTGGATCACTTCCGGGTCGGATCCGCTGGATGTGAACAAGTGGGAGGTCAAGTATGACCAGGTTGTCAGTAACGCGCAGCGGTTCTTCTTGCGCGTCTCGAGGCGCAAGTTCGACGACAACCCGCTGATCGTGTTTCCCGACGACATCGTGATCGCGAACGGCGGGCGATTCGCTCCACAGCACTCGATCGGCGCCGCCTTCGATTACACATGGACGATCAATCCGACCCTGCTTCTCAACTTCCGGGCAGGAGTGAGCCGCATGCATCTTCCTTGGCGGCCCTTCAGCTTTGGGTTCGATCCCGTGACGAATCTCGGCATGCCCAGCTACATTCGCGATCTTGGTGACGGCATCGAGTTCCCCGGCTTCGCTCCGACGGGATACCGGAGGCTGGGCGACGGCGGTCCGAACTTCCGCCGCAATTCGTTCGAGACGCACCCGTACTCGGCCCACCTGACACGAATCCTCAGCAAGCACTCGATCAAGTTCGGGGGTGAGTGGCGCTTCCTGCGGGTCCACAACAGCGAGTACGGTCGCATGAACGGCAGCTACAGCTTCAACAGGTCGCCCACCCAAGGCCCGGATCCGACGCGCGCCAGCAACGCCGCCGGAGACGGACTCGCGAGCATGCTCATCGGCTACGGCAGCGGACCCTTCACGAAGGCGTTCAAAGGGGTCAGCTCGTCGAATAACTACTACGCCCTCTATATCAACGACGACTACAAGCCCACATCCAAGCTGACGCTGAACCTCGGGCTGCGGTGGGAGGTGGATGCCGCGCGGACTGCCCGGCACAACCGAATGAACTGGTTCAACCCGGACGTCGCCTCTCCGCTCGCCGGTCCGGCTGGCCTTCCGGACCTGATGGGCGGTCTGGTCTTCGTGGGTGTCGACGGCGTGCCGCGGGCCCAGTTCGAGACTGACTACAACAACTTCGCTCCCCGCATCGGCGTGGCGTATCAGGCCACGCAAAAGCTCGTTCTGCGATCGGCCTACGGGCTCTTCTATGCGCCGTCCCAGATGGGTGCGGGCGGCTCGGTCGGGAATCTAGGCTTCCGGTCCGATACGGACTTCATAGGGATGATCGGTGTCTTCCCGAACCACACTATCGACGACCCGTACCCCGACGGCCTGATTCCGGCGCTGGGCAGTTCCCAAGGATTGCTGACCGGCGTCGGCGCCAACGTGAATGCCTACTGGCAGGACACTCGGATCCCCATGATGCACGTGTGGAACTTCAACCTGCAGTACGAGCTCCCGGGCGACATTGCCGTGGAGGCCGCCTATAGCGCCAACCGGACGACCCAGCTCAATCTGGCGGGTGAGGGCGGCATCAATCTCAACCAGCTGACCGAGAGCCAGATGGCCCTCGGCTCACAGCTGCTGGAGCGGGTCGAGAATCCGTTCGCAGGTGTTATCGGTATTGGCCCTCTATCCAGGAACACCGTGCCGCATGGATTCCTGCTGCGCTCCTACCCGCAGTACACGCGGCTGGGCAAGATGTTCGCCAGCGGTGCGGACTCGGTCTACCATTCCTTCCAGCTCAAGGCCCAGCGTCGCTTCAGTGACGGTCTGAGCCTCCTGCTGGCCTATACCAACGCCAAGCTGATCGACACTTGGTCGGGCATCTTCGCAGCGGGGACGGGTTCGAACACCCAGAACATCTACGACCGCAAGGCGGACAGATCAGTCTCGGGCAACGACATTTCCCAGCGCTTCGTCTTCAACTACGTCTACGACCTGCCGGTTGGCAAGGGAAGGTCTCTGGGAGCGGGCTGGAGCGGAGCGGCCCAAGCGATCCTCGGGGGTTGGCAGGCCAACGGCATCATCACGCTGAGCACAGGATTCCCGCTGCGGCCGACGGCGGCCAACACCGCCCGGGCCGGCAACGGCTACCTTCGACCCGACAACAACGGCCAGAGCGCGAAGCTCTCGGGCCCCGTCGTCGACCGGCTGGACAGGTACTTCGACACAGATGTGTTCTCCCAGCCGGAGCCCTTCACGTTCGGCAACACGGGTCGCTTCCTCCCCGACGTCAGGCGGCCAGCGACGACGAACTGGGACTTCTCCGTGTTCAAGAACTTCTCCGTTACCGAGGTCCTGCGGCTGCAAGTCCGCGCCGAGTTCTTCAATTTCACCAACACGCCGGTCTTCGCGAGCCCGAACACTGCGGTAAACAACCGGAACTTCGGTCGGATCACCCGACAGGCCAATGCCCCTCGTCAGATCCAGTTCGGGCTCAAGCTGCTGTGGTGAGGCGCGTTCGGCCAATCTGCATCGGGAATTTCGGAGAAAGGCCGGACTTGTGAGCACCTTCACTCGACGCGGATTCGTAGGAGCCGGGGCCGGGCTGGCTGCCGGCGCATCCCGGGCCCAAGCGGCCATGCCCAGCGTGCTGTTCTTCATGCTCGACCAGTGGCGCTTCGACTGTCTGGGAGCGAACGGAAACCCT
>JAJDWM010000168.1 GCA_022825595.1 Bryobacterales bacterium
GTCGGCCCCTGCTTGTGGGCCAGGTAGATGTCATACCCGGTGGCCTCGCTGTACTGGTCCCAGGCGACGTAGACCGTCCCGTCGCTGGCGACCGCCAGGGATGGCTCCCAGCAGTTGCCCGCCGAGGCACTGCTCACCCGCGCGGCCGAGCCCCAGCCGGCGGACGCCTCGTAGCTGCGGTGGAAGATGCCGAACCGGTCGCCCCGAGCGCCCTGCCAGACCAAGTGCATCGTGCCATCGTCGCCGCGGACGAGCTTGTGGTGGATGTCTGGCTGGGAGGCCCGTGTCAGGCGCTCGATGCTGCTCCAGTTGTCGCCGTCGAAGGCCCGGGCATAGAGATCCCAGTTGCCGCCGACCTGTTCCGACCAAACCACCCAGATCTTGCCCTCGCCGTCCTCCGACACCGCCGTCCGGTAGACGTCCCCGCCGGCGGCGCTGACGGCGTGCCGGCTGTGAGCGGTGGGTCCGCTGTGTCCGGGGAGGATGCGATCCGCGAAAACGCGATCGGAGTCGCCCGAGAAGCCGCTGTAGGCAACCCATACCGCGTCATTGCTGGCCACCGCCAGCGAAGGGAAGTCATTGTCCGTGAGCCGCTCGTGGGGTGGTCCAGGGTCTCCGCGCCCCATGAGAGCCGCGATCGGCGCCCTAGCGACGGCCGCCCTGCCGTCGAGAAACGTCGCCGTGCCGGCCTCGCCAAGATCCCCCACCTTCAGCGTGAAGTCCCCTTGGGCTGTCTCGAAGGCGACCTCAGTCGTGGCCGAGCCGCGCAGGTAGACATAGAACCGAGGCGTTAGGTATGTCTCCGGTGGGAGGTCCACCAGAATGTCCTCGTCGTGGTTGCGGCGGCTAAACGGGAATGCCGGCCGTGTGGACAGCTCCCAGCGCTTCGGCGGATGGATGATGTCTTCGATGCCCATCTCGTATCCGATGAGCTCGACAAGTTCGCCAGCCGTCACGTCTAGGCTGCCGTCCCACCGGGTCACGGAGGTGTCGCCGGTCCCGAAGGTCACCAGAAGCGCGTGCGTGGCATCGCGCGGAGGATTGCGCAGAGTCGTCTGCGTCGAGGATTGCGCCCAAGCGACAGCCGCAAGTGCCAGCACGACAGTGGGAATTCGCAGAAATATTAGAGACATTCAGCGCCCATCCTGAACGCCTACGAGCATACCAAGGGGCCTTGCGGACAGCCCCGTGCCCGGGCAATCCCGACTAGGTAGAGATCGCCGGACATCTGCCGTTCGATGTCTGAATGGCGACGACCGGGGCCACAGCTTGGCCATGCCCGCGCTGATTGAGCAACGGGAAATGAACAGGTCGCGAGCATCGTCCGACGCTAAGGCCATCGAGCACTCGCCGCCAAAAGGAGGGCCTCGGCCGTTCTCGCTGGACGTGCCTAGGGAAGCGGGGCCCAGGCGATGCCGGACTCTACAAGGGCGGCCCTCTGACCTCTTCAGCTGGCGTTCCGCCCGCTCATCACCACCGGCACCGTCAGTGCCAGGATCTTCAGGTCCAGTAGCAGCGACCACCGGTCGATGTACTCGAGATCCATCTGCATCCAGCTCTCGAAGTCCAGTTGGTCCCGGCCGCGAATGGCCCACAGGCAGGTCAGCCCCGGTCGCATTCGCAACCGTCGCCGCTGCCAAGTCCGGTACCGTCGCACCTCTGAAGGCACGGCCGGCCGCGGGCCCACGATGGCCATTTCGCCCCGCACGACGTTCCAAAACTGAGGCCACTCGTCGATCGAGTACCTGCGCAGGAAACCACCTATCGGCGTAAGCCTCGGGTCGTCGCGAACCTTGAAGGCGGGACCGTCCTTTTGGTTGAGGTGCTCGACTTCTGCTCGTCGGGCCTCGGCGTCCACCACCATTGAACGGAATTTGAAGCATGTGAAGACTCGCCCGTTCAGGCCGCAGCGGCGCTGGCGAAACAGCACGGGACCCTTCGATGTGGCCTTGACGAGCAGCGCAACCGCTGCCAGCGGAATGCAGAGGACCGCCAGACTTGCGGTGGCGAACAGAATGTCGAACGCGCGCTTCACCAGAAGTTGCGCCTCGTCCGCGGGGGCCGTCGAGAAGGTCAGCAACGGGATTTCCCCGAGGCGGTCCAGATACAGTTGGCCGGGCCGTTGCCGAAAGAAGTCTGCTGCCACGCGGGTCGTCACGCCGTGCTCCTCGCAAACTGACAGTACATCGCCCAAGTCTCGGAGGCGCTCGCTGGGGACGCTGACCAGCACTTCGTCCACGACATCCCGCAACAGCAGCGGCTCCAGCTCGCGCCGCGCGCCCGCCGGGCCAACAGCATCGCAGTCCACCACTGCCAGCAGCTTGGCGCGCCGCCGGGGCGCCCCTTCCAGTACCTCGGTGAGCCGGCGCACCTGTCCTCCGCTAGCAACGAGGACCACAGATGCCCGGGCGTCCAGCACTCGTCGGAACTTTCCGTGGAATCGGTCGGCCAGCCCTCTGAGCACCAGCTGTAGGGCCCCCAAGAAGCCCAGCATCAGCGCCAGGAACAGCCGGCTGACCGGGGGCTCCAGATGCAGCAGGTACAGACCTGTGAGCAAGGCCAGCGAAGCCCACAGGAGTTGCTGGACAGTGGCTTGCAATATGCGGGGCCGCTCGTCCGCGCTCAGCCGCGCGTAGGCACCGGTGAGGCGGCCGGCCCCCAGCACGGCGGCCAGCGTGAAGGCGCGTACCAGCACGGCCTCTGGCCCGTCAAGGGCGAATTCTCTCAGCGGCAGCGCGACGCGCACGGCGCGGGCCGCCTCGAATGATGCCAGCGACAGGATCGCGTCGGCGGTCGATAGAAGCAGTACGGCCCGCCGCTGGCGCCGTTCGAACACGCCACTATCCTGCCACTGAAGTGACGGCGACCGCCCCGGCATAATACAGACATGGATGGCAAGCGCAAGGACCCCGGCTCTGAAGGTCAGGCTCAGGCGCCTGAAGTAGCCGTTGTCCGGCGCGACGACTACCGCGAGGACTACGCAAACAGCGTTCAGGTCAATGTCTCTGTGTGGGACTTCTTCCTCCAGTTCGGACGACTGGGAATCCAGGAGCAGGGCCGCGTAACCTTCTCGTCGTTCTCTGGCGTGTACCTGAGCCCCCAGCAGGCCAAGGCTCTGCAGGTCGTGCTCGCCCAGAACATCGCGCAGTACGAGTCGGCCTTCGGAACGATCCGCATCGACAATCCGGGCACCGTCGGGCCGATCGGGCCCGTGCAGTAGCGCTCCCCGCGCGCGTCCCCGCAGGCAGGCTTGCTTGGCCCTGGGAGGGGAACGGCCGCATTCTCCTTCGGCTGGCGAACCCGCCTGTCGGACCGTTTGCCCTCGCCGGCGTCCCGCCTCGCTGACGCCGAAGGCATCCGCGACCGCCCGGTTGGTCGGAGCACGTCGCCGACACAGGGCCCATCAGGCCAAGCGCGAGCGACCACCCGACATGTCCGGAGAAATCAGGGAGTCAATCCCCCGTCGCCCGTGGGGTGTGGCCTCGACGAAATCCCCGGCCCTATCCGTCTTCCGCCAAGGCTGCCACGGCGGCGTC
>JAJDWM010000254.1 GCA_022825595.1 Bryobacterales bacterium
GAAAGCAGCTCCAGCAGATAGCCCTCAAACTCTTCGTCCGCCCGGTCGAGTTCGTCGATCAGCAGAACGGGGGGCGGGCCCGGATGCTCGATCGCCTTTAGGAGCGGGCGCTCAAGCAGGAAATCGCGGCGGAACAGAAGGCCGGCCGCCTTCTGGCGGTCGGCCCGCTCCCCGCTCCCCATGAGCTGGATCTCGAGCACTTGCCGGCGGTAGTCCCACTCGTATACGGCGTGCCCGATGTCCAAGCCCTCGTAGCACTGCAAGCGAATGAGTTCGCGGCCCAGCGCACTCGCGAGCGCCGTCCCGACAGCGGTCTTGCCGACCCCCGCTTCGCCTTCCAGCAGCAAGGGCCGCTGCAGCCGCAGCGAGAGGTAGGCGGAGGTGCCGAGCGCGCGGTCGCAGATGTAGCCCTGCTGCGCGAGCGTGGCCTGCAGCTCGTTTACCGAACCGAGGCCCAGCCCGGGATCATCCATATGACCTGGACTGTGCCCGGGACGATCTCAGCCGCAGCGTGCGGCGGCCGACGAAAGTGCCCTCTGGACCCACACTTGGGCCACGGACCGTCGATACTCGGCCGATGCGTACACATCCCCCAAGACATCGTCCGCGTCCAGCGCGTCGCCCGTCAGGCCCGATGCGCTGGCAATGGCGGCGGCGTCCAGCCGTGTTCCCACCAGTGCCTCCTCCACCGCTGTCGCGCGGACTGGAGCCGGCACAAGGCCTCCGAGCGTGACGCTGGCGCAGGTGCAAGAGCCGTCCTCATCGACCACCAATGCGGCCGCAGCCCCTATCACCGCGTAGCGCGAGGCCGGATGGGCGAATTTCGCGTAGGCCGAACCACAAGCCGAATCGACCGTAGGGATGCCAATCGACGTGAGGATGTCTCCTTCGCCGATCGCTGTCGACATGAGCCCTTCAAAGAAGTCCGAGGCACCGACGCTTCGATCGCCGTTGCCCCCCGTGACACGAAACTCCGCGCCAAGGCATGCCAGCACGGCGGGGAGGTCGGATGCCGGGTCTGCATGGGCGACGTTGCCGCCGATCGTTCCGCGATTGCGCACTGCAGGATCGCCGATCATCCCGGCCGCTTCAGCCAAGGCCGTGGCGCGGGAACGCAGCAGCTCCGAGGACGCCAGTTCGGAGTGCGTGGTCAGTGCTCCGATTTCGATCGTCCCGGACTCCTCCCGAATGGACCGCAGGCTGTCTATCCGCCCGATGTCGACCAGTGCAGAAGGAGCTGCGAGGCGCAGCTTAAGCAGCGGGATCAGGCTGTGCCCCCCCGCCAGCAGCTTCGCCTCCGGATGCTCAGCGAGGAGGGCCGCGGCCTCCGCTACGGAACCGGCTCTGTAGTAGTCAAACTGTGGCGCAAACATGGCTCAGTTGTCCTCCTGTGCTGCCTGGATGGAGCGCCACACCCGCTCGGGTGTCAGCGGCATGCGGACCGAACTCACGCCGAGAGGCTGGAGAGCATCGATCACCGCGTTGTAGACGGCCGCCGTGGAGGCGATCGTGCCTGCCTCCCCGATGCCTTTCACGCCCAGAGGGTGGTGCGGGGACGGTGTCACCGTCGAGTGCACCTCGATGTCAGGAAGCCCGTCGGCCCGTGGGATGGCGTAGTCCAGCATCGTGCCGGTGAGCAGCTGGCCGTCCTCGTCGTACACTCCCTCCTCCCACAAGGCCTGCCCAATCCCTTGGACAATGCCGCCGTGGACTTGGCCCTCAACAATCACGGGATTGATCTGCGGCCCGCAATCGTCCACGGCAACGTAGCGCTGCAGCGTGACGCTGCCCGTCTCGGCGTCCACCTCAACCCTTGCCAAGTGGGCCCCGTAGGGGAACACGAAGTTGGGCGGGTCGTAAAATGTCGTTGCCTCCAACCCGGCCTCGACACCTTCCGGCATGTTCCAGGCGACGTTCGCCATCAAAGCGATGTCTTGGATCGTCTTGCTGGAGTCCGGCGAGCCCTTAACGAAGAACTTCCCGTCCTCGTACTCCATATCCTCGACCGCCGCCTCCAGCAGGTGTGCGGCGATCACTTTCGCCTTGTCGCGGATCTTGCGTGCGGCGAGCGCCAGCGCGGCTCCGCCGACCGCCGTCGTCCGGCTGCCGTACGTGCCCCAGCCCATCGGCGTGTTATCCGTGTCCCCGTGGATCACCTTGACGTCGTCGGGGGAGACGCCAAGTTCCCCGGCGATGATCTGGGCGAAGGTTGTCTCCTCGCCTTGCCCGTGGGGGGACGCCCCGATCATCACGTTGACCTTGCCGCTGGGATGGAAGCGCACTATCGCGCTCTCCCACAATCCGCCTTGGAATCCGATCGCACCGGCAACCTGGGAAGGTCCCAGTCCGCAGATCTCCACGTAGGTCGACAGTCCTAGGCCGATGTACCGGCCCTGTTTGCGGGCCTCGACCTGCTCTTCGCGCAGCTGGTCGTAGCCTGCCTTGTCGAGCAGTTTCGTCAGCGCGCCGTCGTAGTCGCCGCTGTCGTAGGTCAGCCCCGTCACAACATCGTGGCCGTTGTCGAACTTCGGGATGAAGTTCCGGCGACGCACCTCGGCAGGGTCAATGTCGAGCTTGGCTGCCAGCAGGTCGACCAGTCGCTCGACCATGAATGTGGCCTCTGGGCGGCCCGCGCCCCGGTAGGCCTCAACCGGCGTTGTGTTTGTGTAGAGGCCGTAAACGTCCTCGTGGATGGCCGGGATGTCGTAGACGCCCGAGAGCATGAGACCGTGAAGGATTGTCGGAATCCCGGGAGCGGCCGTAGACAGGTAAGCGCCCATGCCCGCCCACACGGTGGCGCGCAGGCCGACGATCTTGCCGTCGCTCGTCGCTGCGAGCTCGATCTCCTGGACGTGATCCCGTCCGTGCGTCGTAGCTTGGTAGTTCTCACTGCGGGTTTCCACCCACTTGACCGGTACGCCCAGCTTCTTGGAGCAGAAGACCGTGATGAAGTCGGCCGGGTAGACCGCGATCTTACTCCCGAATCCTCCGCCGACCTCCGGGGCGATGACCCGCAGACGGTCCTCGGGGATCCCCACGACTAGCGACATCAGGAAGCGCACGATGTGCGGGTTTTGGGTCGTGTTCCACAGCGTCAGCTCACCCGTCGCTTGTGTGTAACTGGCCAAGGCCGCGCGGGGTTCCATCGCGTTGGGGATCAGCCGCTGCTGGACGATCGTTTCTTTGACCACCACGGCCGCGCTCTCGAAGGCTTCTCCGATATCCCCGCCGCCAGTGACCGTCCAGTGGAATGCTTGATTGCCCTCAATTTCGGCGTGCAGCTGGGGCGCCCCTTCCGCGGCTGACTCCTTCGGCTCGACGATTGCGTCAAGCATGTCGTAGTCAACGTCGATCAGGTCCAGCGCGTCGTACGCCTGATGGGGGCTTTCAGCCACCACCACCGCCACGATGTCGCCCACGTAGCGCGCTGTGTCCTTGGCGATGCAGTGGTAGTCGGCGATCGAGAGTCCTGAGTCAGGCAGCAGCCAAGCGCATGGCGCCGGCCCGATCTCGCCTTCTGTGTCCGCGCCGGTGTACACCGCCACCACGCCTGGGGCCTCCGCGGCTGCCGACGTGTCGATGCTGGTAATGCGGGCGTGAGCGAACGGGCTGCGGAGCATGGCGGCGTGCAGCATGCCCGGCAGCACAATGTCGTCTGTGTAGGTTGCCGTGCCGGTGATCAGCCGCGGGTCCTCCCGGCGGCGAATCCCCGAACCGAATGTCGAGGCGCTCATTGGGCACCTCCGGTGGCCGAACCGGCGGCGTCACGCACAGCCCGGACGATGTTCTGGTAACCGGTGCAGCGGCAGAAGTTGCCTTCCAGGCCATGCCGGATCTCCTCGTCCGAGGGGTCTGGATTGCAGCGCAGCAGTTCGTGCGAGGCCATGATCATGCCGGGAGTGCAGTAGCCGCACTGCAGGCCGTGCTTGTTCCAGAAAGACTCCTGCAGCGGGTGCAGGCCCTCATCGCCTGCCATGCCCTCGATCGTCGTCACTGACGTGCCGTCCGCCTGAACGGCCAGGCATGTGCAGGACTTGGCGGCGACTCCATCAATCAGGACCGTGCAGGAACCGCACTGGCTGGTGTCGCACCCGACCTTCGTGCCAGTCAGGCCCAGCACGTCTCGGATCAGGTGAACCAGCAGCAGCCTGGGTTCCACATCGCGGCTGTACTGGCGGCCGTTAATCGTGATGCTAACGGGTACATGCATCGATATCGGCTTGCCTCCTTTCGTCTCGGGCGACCGCTGACTGCGTTGTGAGCTGCGGTGCGCCCAGAGAAGTTATACCACCGCAGGCCCGCCGGTTTCAGTTGGTGCGCGGTTGGCAGTTCGCGCCAGCCCGCGTGTCACACTCTTGAGAGGGCGGCAAGGGCGTTCGGCCATGCGCGCCCGGGCCATTGCGAAACATGTCTGCACAAAGCGCAAGGTTCGCGTCCCGTTGGGGAATGATGCTGGCGATGCTTGGCATGGCTGTCGGCACCGGCAACATCTGGCGGTTCCCGAGGATTGCGGCCAAGAACGGGGGAGGGGAGTTCTTGGTGGCCTGGCTTGCCTTCCTGCTGCTCTGGTCCGTGCCGCTGATCCTACTCGAGTTTGGTCTCGCTCGCAAGACACGCTCCGGCCCTGTGCGGGCCATGGTGCGCCTGATGGGACCCAAGTGGGCCTGGACGGGAGCGTTTGTGGTGTGGGTCGCCGCGGCGATTGCGTGCTACTACTCTGTGGTCGCCGGCTGGACAGCCCGCTACGCTGTCGCCGCGGTTGCCGGCGAGCTCGGGGGCGGCTCGCCCGGCTCGTTCTGGGCGGCCTTCACAAATTCAGGGTGGCCTCTGCTGTGCCATGCGGGCATGATCGCCGCAACCGCCGCAGTCGTCGCCAAGGGCGTCACCGCAATTGAGCGGGTGGCTCGTGTCCTCGTGCCGACCCTGCTAGTGCTCGTGGTCATTGTTGTTGCGCGGGCGGTCACCCTGCCGGGCTCCCAGGCCGGACTGGCCTACCTCTTCGGCATTGACTGGAGCGGACTGACGAACGCTCGCATCTGGATCGAGGCGCTTACGCAAAACGCTTGGGACACAGGCGCTGGCTGGGGGCTGGTGCTGTGCTACGCGGCTTGGCAGCGGGACCGCGAGGACACTGCGCTGAACGCTTTCGTGCTTCCTGCGGGAAACAATCTCATCTCGCTGCTCGCGGGAATCATGGTGTTCTGTACTGTCTTCTCGGTCGTTCCGCCGCTCTTGGACCGGGCAGCGGACGACCCGGCACAGTTGGACGGCTTGGGATCGCTGAGTCAGGCAGTCAGTGACGGAGAGGCCTTTTCTGCGGACCTCATGCAGCGAACCGTATTCTCCGAGAGCAATACGGGAATAACCTTCATCTGGATGCCGGAGCTCTTCCGCACGATGCCGTACGGGCGGTTCTTCATGACCCTGTTCTTCGCAGCGTTGGCGATGGCAGCCTTCACCAGCTTGGTCTCGATGGTGGAGGTTGTAACTAGGGCACTCGAAGATGCCGGCTTCGCCCGCCGCAAGGCGATTCGGGCGGTCGCTCTGGGGGCGTTCCTGCTCGGTATTCCCTCGGCCCTGAGCATGGGTGTATTTGACAACCAAGACTGGGTCTGGGGCGTTGCACTGATCCTCTCTGGACTCTTCTTTGCGCTGGCCGTCGGTCGCTACGGGACTCGCAAGTTCCGGGAGGAAACGCTCAACCACGAGCACTCCGACATCCGGATAGGCAGCTGGTGGGACTTCGTGATCCGCGCTGTCGTGCCGTTCGAAGCGGTCGTCCTGACCGTTTGGCTGCTGTTCCAATCATGGCGAGACAACCCGGACGGCTGGCTGACGCCCTTCGACGCAGCCAACGTGTTCAATGTCGGAACCGTTCTCTTTCAGGTCGGAGTGGTGGTCGTCGCGCTTCTGCTGTGCAACCGCAGGCTGGCGGCCTCGGCGCGGGCCGCGGACGGGGCTGCGTGAGGCTTCTCGGGCCGGCGGACATCCGCCGTGCGCTGCCCATGGCCAAGGCCATCGAGGCGATGCGTCACGCATTCGCAGCCCACGCCCGGGGACGCGTCCAATCGCCGCCGCGGGCGGTTGTCCCGACGGGGGACGACGACGGGGCAACGCTCGTCATGACGGCCGCCCTAGATGAGGGTAGCGGCGGGATCCTGACCGTTAAGGCAGTGTCGGTCTTCCCGGCCAATGCGCGCAGAGGCCTCCCGTCTATACATGGCACGCTGCTCGTGATCGACGCCAAGACCGGTGTTCCGCAAGCACTGATGGACGGCGCGACGCTGACTGCGATCAGGACGGCTGCGGCGTG
>JAJDWM010000037.1 GCA_022825595.1 Bryobacterales bacterium
CCGGTGAATACCGTGACCGAGATTGGGTCCGTACTGAATGCGATGCCTGCTCGGCGATAACCGACAAGATCGGTCGCCACCGATTCTAGAACGCGCTACTTCGGAAGGCTTACAAGAGGCTCTCTGCCTAGTCCCCGTAGCGGCAACGCCTAAGCACTCGGATCCGCCGGTTTTCCCGATCTGTGATCCAGAGGTCGCCCGACGGGCCGACCGCGATCCCAGAAACCGACAGCCCCGTGGCTGCCGCAGCACCCCGATCGCCAGAAAAGCGATCCGAGCCTGTGCCTGCGATTGTCGAAATCGTTCCCGACAAGTCGATTCTTCGCACACGGTTGCCGCCGGCCACAAAGACATTGCCCATCGAATCCACTGCAGCGTGCTCTGCGTACACACGAGCCTCGACAGCGGGCGACCCATCTCCGGAGTGCCCCGGCTGCCCATTGCCGGCCAAGGTTGAGACAGTCCCGCCCGGATCAATCGTGAGGACTCGATGGTTCCGCCTATCAGCCACGTATACATTGCCGTCCGCATCAACTGCGATGCTCGATGGCTTCATCGGAAACCTATCGCGGGGCAGGTGATGAGTTGGATCAACAGCGGCCGCCGCCGGACGAGACTCCAGATACCGTGCATTCCCGTTGTCGTAGAACTCTTCCATCAAGAGTCGTGTCCGGACCAATCTGTTAGGCTGCAACCGTTTGCGCTCGCGCACTGTTGCCGTCCCTTCGTCGACTAGCGTCGTGATGAATCCCGCGCGGTCAATCTTGCGCACGCGACAGTCCTCGGCGTCGGCCAAGAACACATTTCCGTCTGGGGCAACCGCAACATCGGTTGGACACTGAAGTTCGGCCTCGGAAGCTTGCCCATCCCCCCTTATCCCCGTCCTTACCGGATATCCGGCGACCGTAGTTACGGTGCCGACACGGTCGATCATGCGTACGCGAAGATTCCCGTTATCGGCGATGTACATATTGCCATGGGCGTCGAATGCGACTCCGCTCGGCTGGTTAAACACAGCGTCGGCAACAGGACCGCCGTCCCCGCTATAGCCGAAGTCGTGCGTCCCGGCAATTACTGTGATCTCGCCGTTTGAGTTGATTTTGCGGATCCAGTTGGGGTAGCCGTACCACATGTCCATGGCTTCGGTCACATACACGCTACCCTTGTTGTCCACCGCCACCGTCGACGGGTACCGGAATCCAGCCTGAAGGGCCGGTCCGTCACTGGCATCCATGCTCGTCTCGCCTGTGCCCGCAACGGTGTTGATGATTCCATGGCGGTCGATCACGCGAATGCGGCGATTGCCGGCGTCGGCAACGTAGAGGCTCCCATTCGCATCGAGCGCAAGACCTACGGGACCAAAGAGTTTCGCGTCAATCGCGGGGCCGCCGTCACCTGCAAATCCCCTCTCCCCGGTCCCCGCGAATGTCATGATGATGCCCTTCGCATCGACTTTCCGTATGACATCGCTGAATTCGTCAGCCACATACAAGTTTCTTGCCTCGTCAACGGCGATGCCCCGCGGCTCGTCGAGCTTAGCCTCGATCGCCAACTCCCCGTCCCCGCTGTAGCCTGCCTCACCCGTACCGGCGACCGTCGAAACGGAGCCGTCTGGCGTGATCTTCCGAACTCGATGGTGAGCGGGGTCTGCGACGTAGACATTCCCTGCCGCATCCACAGCGACACCCGAGGGTTCGCCATCCCCGGTATCCATATCGGGATCCTCTCCAGTGCCGGGAACCTTGGTGACTGCTCCTGATGGATCAATCCTCCAGGTCGTGTCATTGAGGTCATCCGTGAAGAACACGCTTCCGGCCTTGTCGACTGCCACACCTGCCGGAGCTACCATGTGGTGTCTCCAGGGCTTCAAGTTGTGCCACTCTTCCCTTGCTCGGGCGCTCATTGTTGTGCCTGCAACTGTGGTTATGATTCCCGAACGATCAATTCTGCGCAGGCGACGATTGCCCGTCTCGGTCACGTACACGTTGCCCTCCGAGTCCGCCGCTAGTCCGGCTGGGCCATCTAGTCCGGCGATTGTAGCCGGCTTGCCGTCCCCTCCATATGCCTCCTTCCCGGTGCCTGCAAATGGCTCTACCACTCCTTTGGGATGCATCTTCCAGACCCGACCTGATGCCACAAAGTACGCGTTTCCGTCTGGAGCGACGGTGATTCCGGCCAGATTCTCTAGCTCAATGTGAATGTCACATCCGATCGGCGAAGCGCCGCGCTTGCGTTGGCGCTCTGCGAGTCGAGTCACAGAGCCCTGGCCATCCATCCGCACCACTCTCGCATTGTCGCGATCGGCCAGATAGACGCCGCCGACACCGTCAATCGCAATGTCGCAGGGAGCGAGTGGGGGCTCGCTGGAAGGCCGATCGTATTCCCGATGCTTCGGGCGGGGGCCGATTGCTTCTCTCTTTAGCAATCCGTCAACATCGATCTGTGCCACTAGGGCGTGGTACCGATCCGGGCAACATTGGTCTGCGGCCAGTTCGGCGGAGATTCGTTCGGGATCCAAGCTGCTGTCGCGGACTCGGTCGCGTTCCGTCCAGAAGCGAGCATCCCCCGAGCGGGCGGCGGTAAACACTTTGCCGTCGCCGACACTGTAGACCGTAGAATGGACCGTGCCGCCCGCGCTGATATTGCAAGCGACATAGATCTCACGGTTAAGCCCCGCCATCACGCGCTCAGGGTTGTCGAGCAGGGCGTCGGTCGCCAGAACGCCTTCCCAGCCCTCTCGGCCCCATTGTCCGGACCCGGCAGCAGTAGCGATCTGGCCTGCAGGATCGACCCTGCGAACCCGATTGTTGCCGCTGTCGGCGACATACAGATTGCCGGAGAGATCCGCCGCCACGTCGCATGGTCGGCGTAGGAGTGCCTCGGAGCCTGGCCCTCCGTCACCCGAATATCCCGGAGCACCCATCCCAACGATGCTTGAAACGGAACCGTCTGGTGCAAGCCTGTGAACTTTGTGGGCGGAACGCTCGGCTACGTAAAGGTTCCCTTCTAGGTCTATCGCGAGTCCTTCGGGCACGCAGAGCGTGGCTTTGCCGACGATAACGTTCGATGGCCTGAGAATCCCCTCGGGAGTCCCAGCGACCGTTCGAATGATGCCTGCCGCGTCGACCATGCGCACACAGAAGTTGCTTCGGTCGACAGCGTAGATGTTGCCGTCACCGTCCACCGCCAGTCCGCCTAGCCACCCTAGCCTCGCTTCAGTAGCAGGCATCCCGTCTCGGCTGTATCCCGGCTTGCCAGTGCCCGCGATTGTGCGAATGATTCCCTTGGAATCAATCTTGCGAATCCGGAAGTGGCGGATGTCGGCGACATAGACGTTGCCTGCAGCGTCCGCGACGACGCTGCGCGGCCACATCAGGGCCGCTTCGGTCGCGGGTCCCCCATCCCCGCTGAAGCCCATGGCGCCCGAGCCGGCCAGCGTTGTGATTGTGCCCTGCGAATCGATCCTACGGATCCGGTTGCTGCCGGTGTCCGCCACCAGCAGGTCACCCCCAGCGCCAACTGCTATCCCGCTGGGCCGTCGCAACAAAGCCTCCGTGGCCGGTCCACCGTCACCGCCGTACCCGGCACTCCTGTTTCCCGCAATTGTTGAAATACGACCCGACCGGTTGACTCTGCGGATCCGGTTGTTGAGAGAGTCGGCTATGAAGATGTTGCCGTAAGCGTCGGCCGCAAGACCGTTGGGAGCGTCTAGGAGAGCTTCGTTCGCCGGCCCGCCATCACCCCCATAGCCGTGATCACCCGTGCCCGCGTAGGGCACGATCACGTCGTGGCGGTCAAGCTTCCAGACGATATTTCGCTCCGGCTCGGCGATGTAGAGGTTCCCGGACCGGTCAGCCGCCAAGCGCGATGGGCAGCGAAGGTCCGCGTCGGACGCACTCCCCTGTTTGAGAGGCTTCCTCGCTAGGACGGTTTCGATGCTGTACTCGGCCAGACGCCAGCGGCCTCCCACGAATTCGAGGAGGAGGTCCAGTCCCTTGTGGGAAACACGGCTGCCGTTGCGGATTGCTGTGTCTCCAAGACACCAGAGACCGGCCTCGTCTTGGACGATCTCCAAGACTTTGGAGTCTGGGACCTGGACGAATTGTCGCTGGGGCCTTTCCGGCACGCTCTTGGACCCTCCTGATTACAAGCTTCGATTGTCACACCTTGGTTACTGACATCGAGACCGTGCCTAGATCTGAAGCTCATGCAAAGGCCACTGGGCCGAAGTTGGGATGGGTCAACGACGCACCTCCGTGCCGGCCGGCTCCAGCAATTCGGCGGGACCTACGGCGTTTGGGCGCGGACGCCCCGCACCGCGTCCCAGCCCGCCGGGATGGCGTGTGTCTAAGCGGCCATTCCAGCACCCTGTTTTGCATCGAGAAGGTGCGGCGTATCGTCGGGGTGTGGGTGAATCCGCCCGAGCGGGCGGCTGTACGGCGCCGACGAGATCGTGCAGTCACCGGACCGCACTCAGCGCTAACTGCCACCTTACATAGGATTTGTCAAAGCGTTCACTCACATTCGCAACGACACGACCACGGCCTTCGCAGCGCTGGCCGTGGCCACCGGCAAGGTGCCGGCGAGCTGGGCGAAGTGCCACCGGCACCGGCAGTACCTGACCCTCCTGTGCCTAATCGACTGGAGGGTGCTGCCCGATTCTTCGTCCACTTGATCGCCGACAAGTACGCGACGCACAAGCGAGCCAAGGTCAAGGCGATGGCTGGCGGCCATACCGAGATGTAGCTCGGTCCTCCGGTCTTCAAGTGTTCGGCATCGTCCGTGTGCTGGACGGGGAAAGGGAATACGAACTGAGTCGCTGGTCTTCGAGCATTCCCCTGCTTGAATCTGGTGTCTCTTCACTGCTCAACCCTAGACTCACCATTTCAACTTCAGCCTTCTTCTCACGAAGTCCAAACAAGATTGTTACGAGAAGGCCAATGGTGCCTATCATCAAATGTACAGGACTTCCTAAACTAAAGTATATTTCCAAGATCCAAAATACGATCAATAGACAAAAAAGCAATCTTCGTTCAGGACTTGCTCGCCTCCAACTGGCTATGACGGAGAATCGGCCGGAGTTGCTCACTTCACTGAATCCTAGTCCGCGTCAAGGGCGTGAATCCAACCACATCGTACGGCAATCGCACACTGTTGGGCCGAACTTGCAAGACAGTCTCCGGTGTCGACCGCACATTGCAGCCATGCACCGACTGCTCCCAGGGCCAATCTCACAGTTAGAGTCTGCCAAGCGGCTCACTTGACCCGGTCCCAGATCTTGGCGAAATCGTAGACGCCGCGCTGGCCGACGATCCAACGGGCGGCCTTCATCGCACCAAGCGCAAAGCCCATGCGGCTGCGCGCCGTGTGCCGCAGGGAGATGGTGTCCGCCTCGGAATCAAACCCAACCTCGTGCACGCCGGGACTGTATCCGGCGCGCTGGGCGCAAACGTCCACAGGCCGGTCGTACCCCGCCCCTCGGACCGCATCGAGCAGGCGAAGCGCCGTCCCGGACGGGGCGTCCTTCTTGAACTTGTGGTGTGCCTCGTAAAGGAAGCCGTCATACCCTTGCTGCGCAGAAAACGTCCTGGCTGCCTCCCTCACGATCCGATAGAACGCGTTGACGCCGATGGAGTAGTTTGCGCCGTACACCAACGCAGTGTTGTTGGCTTCGACGGCTCCTCGAACCCGCGGAAGATGCTCCAGCCAGCCGGTGGTTCCGACTGCCTGGGGCACGCCAAGGCCAGAGATTCGGACTACATTGTCCGGCACGGCTTCCGGTATCGAGAAGTCAACCGCAACATCCACCCCAGCCAGGCTCTCCTCCGTGATCCCCTCGCCGTCCTGATTGTTGAACTCGTCAAGCCGCAGGACCACCTCAAAGCCGTGCTCGGGAGCGATATTGTCGATCAGCCGGCCCATGCGGCCGTACCCCACCAGAGCCAGCTTCAAGGGCACCTCGATCATGTCTGTCCCCCGGACTTGTCCGGGAAGAATTCCCCGTGAACGCGCCGCACGGCAGGCGCGAGATCCTCCTCGTCCACCACGAAACCGACATTCACCCGTGACGCACCGAGTGAAATCATCCGGATCCGGATCCCATCCAACGCCCGGAAGACCCGGGCGGCGATGCCGAGAGTATATCGGATCCCATCCCCTACCACACACACGATTGCCTTACCCGGCTTAGCCTCCACGCTGGCGATGTTCGACAGTTCGTCCACGATTGCAGGCAGGCGGTCGGCGGAATCCACAGTCAGCGAAACGCTGACCTCGGAGGTCGAGACCATGTCGACCGGCGTCCTGTGGCGATCGAAGATCGAGAAGATCCGCGCCAGGAACCCATGTGCCATCAGCATGCGCGTCGAGTGGATGTCGATTAGTGTGATGTTCTCCTTGTACACGACCGACTTCACGACTCCTAGGTCAGGCGGGACATTGCGGACGATCAGCGTGCCGCGCGAGCTGGGCCTCATCGAATTGAGCACCCGGATCGGGACACCGTGCTCGATCGCGGGCAGCATCGTCGAGGGATGCAGCACTCGACCGCCAAAATAGGCCAGCTCGGCGGCCTCTTGGAGCGACAGCAGCGGGAGGCTTTGCGCAGATTCGACCAAAGACGGATCCGCCGTCATCACGCCGTCTACGTCGGTCCAGATCTGCACCTCCTCCGCACCCGCGGCGGCACCGGCGACTGAGGCCGTGAGGTCGGAACCGCCCCGGCCAAGCGTTGTCGGCGTGCCGTCCTCGGCCCTTGCGATGAAACCGCCCAGCACGGGAACCAGACCCCGGCGAACCTCCCGAATCACGGCCGGCCGTAGCCTATCGCGCGTGGGCCCGAACAGCGGCGCGGCACCACCGTGTCGGCGCTCGGTAACGAACAATTCCCGGGAATCGAGGTGAACTGCTGGAACGGAATGGGCTTGAAGCGCGTCGGCGATGAACCGGCTCGAGATGCGCTCGCCGCAACCAAGCAGATCGTCCAAGAGGGCGGATGGCGCGTTCCGGTCCGACTCGCCGGCGTGCCGCGATTGGAGGTCCGCCGCCTCTGCAAGCACGCCCCGAGCATGTTGGACGGCAGGTCCGGCCACTGTACCGAGGACTCCCCGAAGTGTGTCCGCGGTGGATGCCTCTAGGGATGCCAGCAGGCTGGCCGCCCGAGCCCCGTCCACCCGAGCGGCGCACTCCAGCAGGTCCGTGGTCTTTCCGAGCGCAGAAACGACTACAACCGGATCGCGATGCAGGCGATCCTTGACCAAAGCACAGACCCTTCGAACCGCTGCGGGCGTCCCCACCGACGTCCCGCCGAACTTCATGACCAGCATCGTTGCTTCAGGGCCAGCCGGGACGTGCCACGCTGCCCAAGGGCCGTCCGGTCCAACTACCCTTGCGGACAGGGCCTAGACTCATTATCCTGTGTTGATAGAAGGCAGAACGAAGGAGGCATCAAGGCGCTAGCAGCCAGGCTGGGAAAGGCCCGCTACGGACCGCCGCAGGAGCAGGTTGTACAGCGCAATGCGCACCTCGCGGGCGCCGACGTAAGAATGAGCAGTGAGCATGGCAACGTCCAAAAAGATGGCCTCCTAGCAGCTTTCCTACAAGACTTTGGCGACGAGCGAAAATGCGAGGATGCGCTCTACGCGGCCCGCTGGCCGGACGGCTTTGAGTGCCGCGGATGCGGTGGCGGCACGTGTTGTCGGCTGCGCACGCGCCAGCTGTTCCAGTGCAACAGCTGCAAGAATCAGGTGTCTCTGACGGCCGGCACTCTGTTCTCTTGGACGAAGCTGCCCCTCACCAGTTGGTTCCTGGCGATCCACCTCATCATGCGGTCGGGCCACCGTATCTCCGGTGCTGAGCTGTCGCGCCGGCTGGGTGTCAACCAGAACACGGCATTGAAGATGAAGCGTAAGATCTTGGCTGCCTTGCAGGATCCCCAAGAACGCTCAGCGCTTCAAGTGCTCGTTCACGGCGGACAAACCACGGCCTCGTAAGGCCTTCATTTGCGTGCGGTAGGCCGCACACCGCCAGTTCGCCCCAAGGGGCCGAGTCGGCCCTGTGTTGAGCGGCCGGGCTTGAGAAAAGGCGGATTTGGATGAGTTAGATAGTTGACACGGTCGCATTTGGATGATTATTCTAGTGAATCCTGGAGGAATCGGACATGTATCTGACGAAGAGACTGGCCCTTTGCGCCCTCGTCTTGGCGCCGCTTGTGGCCGCCGTCCCGGGATTCGCTGACGAGGACGGACGCATCACTGGCTCAGTGGCAATGCTGGAGACGGGCGACCCAATCCGGGGGGCGAGCGTATTGGTCGTAGAGCTTGGAGCCCATAGATACACCGACAGCGACGGCAAGTTTGAATTCGAGAGAGTCCACCCGGGCCGCTACCACGTCCTTTCGCGACTCGGAGAGGTCCTCACGGGCGAAGCGCAGGTAGTCGAGGTCGCAGCAGGCGGCGAGACAGAGCTGACGTTTCACCTGGAGGTGGCCGCGGACCACTACGAGATCACGGTCACCGCGACGGAGCACGTGGAGACCGCCTTCTCGTCATTGCAGTCCGTGGAGTCAATGGACTCCCACGAGCTGGCGACGCTGACTGCGAGTTCGCTGGGCGAGGTGTTGGACCACAGGGTGGGCACGGGAATCGCCAAGCGCAGCTTCGGACCCGGCAGCTCCCGACCGATCATTCGCGGGTTCGACGGTGACCGGGTCCTGATCATGCAGGACGGAATTCGCACCGGCACGCTCTCGGCCGCCTCGGGCGACCACGGGGAGCTGATCAACTCGTCGCTGGCGGACCGCATCGAAGTCGTGAAGGGTCCGGCGACCCTTCTCTACAGCGGCAACGCCACAGGCGGAACGGTAAACGTCGTCAGCAGGCATGAGGACCACCACCGCTTCCCTCGAGAAGGGGTCCGGGGCCATGTGTCCGCTTCAGGCGGGACGACTAATGCCCTCGCTGGCACGGCAGCCTCTTTCGAGGCGGGAGCGGGCCGGTGGGTCCTATGGGGATCCGGCTCAGGCCTGCGAGCCGGCGATTACACCGCACCAGGCGTCGGCGAGGTCTTCAACTCGCGCAACAGTCTGCAGAGCGGAGCGGGAGGGGTCGGGTGGTACGGCGACAAGACATACCTGACGTTCCAGACTGAGGCCAACCGGGGATGGAACGGAGTCCCCTTTGCGTCCGAGTTCCACGGGGCCCACGGACATGAGGACGAACACGGCCATGAGGAAGAAGGCGAACACGAGGACCACGAAGAGGGAGAAGAAGAAGACCACGAGGAGGAAGGCCACGAGGAAGAGGAAGAGCTTGAGCGCGTGGCGCTGCGTAACAGGCGAGACGCCTACCGCATCACATGGGGCCTTCGCAATCTGGGCGGACCCATCGAGGGGTTCACGCTCAAACTCAGCCAGATCGACTGGCACCATGACGAGTTTGAGTACTTCCATGACGGAGATTCCGCAATTGGGACCACGTTCGACAACGACCAGCTCGTCTATCGCGGGGTCTTCGAGCAGTCCGACCACGGGGCGCTCAGCGGCCGGTTCGGCTTCTGGGGAATCGACCGCGACTATTCGGCATTCGGCGAGGAAGCTCTGTCTCCCCCAGTGCACCAGCGCGGGTTGGCGCTATTCGCGTTCGAACAAGTGGATCTGGAGCGGTTCAAACTGCAGTTCGGCGCGCGTGTCGAGACCCAGCGCTACCGGCCTGCCTATGCAGAGCGCGGAGAGCCCGACGAGCACGAAGAGGAAGAGCACCACGAAGAGGGTGAGGAGGAGGAGGAGGGCGAGGAGCACCATGAGGACGAGCATCACGCGCCCGACGCGATCGATCGGACCTTCACCGGTGCTTCTGCTGCCATCGGCATCCGGGCCGACACGTGGCGCGGCGGCGCCTTCGTCGCCAACCTCACACGCAGCTTCCGTGCCCCTTCCCTAGAAGAGCTCTACAACTTTGGGCCCCATGTGGGTTCCCTAGCATTCGAGGTCGGAAACCCCAACCTCGAGTCGGAAGTCTCGACCGGAGCTGACTTCTCACTGCGCCACCAGTCCGAGCGCGGTTACGGCGAGTTCAACGTGTTCTACTACGGTTTCGAGAACTTCGTGTTCCCGTTCGCGACCGGTGAAGTGGTGGATGGACTGGGCGAACTGGAGTTCATACAGAGGGACGCCCGCTTCGTGGGCACTGAGGCCAATCTGGGGATTCACGTTGTTCCGGGCTTCACGCTAACGGCTGGAATGGACTACGTGGACGCCCGGGAGACGATGGCGGATACGCCGCTCCCGCGCATCCCTCCGCTGCGAGGAAGGTTCGGATTCGACTGCCACATAGGGGGTCTCCACCTTGAGCCGGAGCTGGTCTTGGCCGACGAGCAGAACCGCACGTTCGACCTGGAGACGCCCACGGCCGCCTACGCAGTGGTGAACCTGCGCGCGTCCTACACAGTCGTGCGCAATCGGGTCGCCCACCAGTTCGCGGTAAACGTCTTCAACATTGGGGACCAGCTGTACCGAAACCACTCGTCATTCATCAAGGACTTGGCCCCCGAAATCGGACGGGGCATCCGGGCCACCTACGTGCTGCGCTTCTTCTGACCAGGCCCGAAGCGCGTGCGGCAGGCCCACGCACGCGTGGGGGGGGCACAGCCGGGCCCGCCCGATACACCGCCAAACAGGGGGGCCGGAAGCGGGGGCGCCGCAC
>JAJDWM010000665.1 GCA_022825595.1 Bryobacterales bacterium
GCAGGATGGGGTGCCCGAACCGCACGTCGGAAAGGTCCGGGGCTGACTCGGGCATCGGCGGAATGCGCTTCCCGGTGAAGGGGACTCGCTCGTTCAACGTTCCGTCCGTCGAGGTGCGAACGATCACGCCGTCGAGCTTCCGTTGATTGATGCCCACCTCCACTGTTGATTCGATGAAGACATCGCTGCCAGGAGCCATTCGCCTTCGTCTAAGGGAGAACTTAAGCCTGCCATCAGCCGCTTCGGTTACGTTGTACGGGCCGTCTGGGCCAATGTAGACTCGCATCCGTACCAACGGGCGCCCCTCCTTCCTATAGATGCTCATCCACGCTGGTTTGCCGGACTCTAGGTGCAACGACCAATCGCCGAAGAGCTCTTCTGGCACGGTGGCCGCGTCTGAGACAGAGGGAAGGGGGAAGGGCAGCAGGGACACGACGGCGACGCGCATCAGGAGCATCGGGACTTTCATGGCGGTATTCACACTAACTGGGGCGTCTTGGCACATCGCTCGATCAATCCAGCGACCTGAGATTGCCCAGCCAGAGACTCTGCCCTGTCGAGCTTGTCCGTATCGGGAGGTCGCCAGCGCCGAGGACTATCGTACCCGCAGCTGTTTCTCGTGCACGCGAAGGACGCCTCTGTCGATCTTTCCCTGTCCCGCCTCGAAGCAGGCTCGTCAGCGGCCAATCCCCATGTTGCACCATGGCTTCACCAGACACCGGGCGGTACAACCCACCGTTCGCTGGACCTGACCTTCGATGGTCGCAGACCGCACCCGTTGCGGCATCTGGCACCGGGCAAGATCACGAGGCAGCCGTGAAGTACTAGCTCGGGACCGGGGCCTGAGACAGCAATGTCCGGGAAACGCCCTCACGATCTCCCCCGCGGCGATTGGCGCGAATCTGATGGGTTCCGTAGAAGGGACGTATGGGGCTCGAAGTGCGAGCAAGACATGGGCACCATCCAGTGCGGCGCTCTTCCCGCTCGCCGCGCCACAGCTTCGACCGTACACCGCCGCCAGTGCTGGGACCGGGGAGCCCGAACAGGCAGGTGGGGCCAGCCACTGCCCGGGCTACCGTCTGCGTGCTACCCTGATTCGGCTCCGACTGGGAGCGTGAGCTCTGGCCGCGTTCCCTGCTCTACCGAGGGAGTGGAGTCAAATGCCGGTAACGCCCAGCGCTGAGGTCGACAGATTCATGGCCGGGCTCGTGAGGCGGAATCCCGGTGAGCCGGAGTTCCACCAAGCCGTGCGGGAGGTGGCACACTCCATCATGCCGTTCCTGCTGGCCAACCCGAGGTACTTGAGGGCCCGCATCCTCGTCCGCCTGACCGAGCCGGACCGGATCATCACTTTCCGAGTGGTTTGGCAGGACGACGCTGGCCGTGTGCACGCCAACCGGGCGTGGCGCGTCCAGTTCTCCAATGCCATTGGCCCTTACAAGGGCGGTCTCCGGTTCCACCCGAGCGTCACGCAGAGCGTGCTGAAGTTCCTTGGTTTCGAGCAAGTCTTCAAGAACAGCCTCACCGGCCTGCCAATGGGCGGCGCGAAGGGTGGATCCAACTTCGATCCCCGCGGCAAGAGCGAGGGTGAGGTAATGCGGTTCTGCCAGGCGATGATGCGGGAGTTGCACCGCCACATCGGGGAAGACACCGACGTTCCGGCGGGCGACATCGGTGTGGGGACGCGTGAGATCGGATTCCTCTTCGGACAGTACATGCGCTTGGCCAACCGGTTCACCGGAGTCCTGACGGGCAAGGGGCTTTCCTTTGGGGGCAGCCACGTGCGAACCGAGGCTACCGGGTACGGCGCCGTGTACTTCCTGCAGAACTTGCTCGAAACTCGCGGCCTAGAGCTTCAGGGCATGACCGCAACAGTGTCAGGCTCGGGGAACGTTGCGCTCTACGCCATTGAGAAGTTGGGCCAGCTCGGCGCCAAGGTAGTGACTGCATCGGACTCAAGCGGCTTCGTCCACGACCCTGACGGCATTTCTGGAGAGCGGCTCAAGTGGCTGAAAGACCTAAAGGAAGTCCGACGGGGGAGAATTAGCGAGTACGCAGAGCACTTCAAGTGCCAGTACTTCCCTGGCAAGCGGCCGTGGAATGTCCCTTGCGAGATCGCGATGCCATGCGCAACCCAGAACGAACTCGACGTGGACGACGCCGCCAGCCTGCTCGGAAACGGCGTGATCGCGGTCGCCGAGGGTGCCAACATGCCCTCGACATTCAGAGCTGTGGACGCGTTCATAGGCCAGAAGATCCTGTTCGGACCCGGCAAGGCGACCAACGCGGGGGGAGTCGCTGTCTCAGGCCTCGAGCAGAGCCAAAATGCTCTGCGGATTTCCTGGACGAGGCAAGAGGTCGACCACCGGCTCAAGGGAATCATGCGCGAGATTCACGAGAAGTGCTGCATAGACGGAACGGACGCCGACGGATTCGTAAATTATGTCCGCGGCGCAAACATCGCTGGTTTCCGCAAGGTCGCAGACGCGCTGCTGGCCTACGGAATCGTGTGACATTCGAAGACTCGGACACTTTGCCCAGTGGTTGGACGTCCGCCAGAGAGGCTTGTCAGCATGGGCTCCCAACTGGCCGCCAGCGTCCCGCGCGTGGCTGGAGTGCTCCTCGATAGGCAGGCTGCCTGACCCGATGGCTACTGGGGGCCTGCGCGTGATCGGCTCTGTGCTCAAACGCCTGAGCCCGTTCCTGAGGGGTCAGGCGATGCGCATTCAGAGTCAGATGGACATCCACCCTAGGTCCCTGTGGCACAACCCCTCGTTTGAGAGAGCGACCGGGGGGTTCTTTCCTTCCGGGGACACCAAGGACCGCACGATCGAGGGCGGAAGCTCATGGGACCTAGTCCGCCGAGACATGCTGGTGCTCCTGATGCGAGACATCGAGACACGCGACGTGCCCGGCTCCCTAGTCGAACTGGGCGTGTATAGGGGCGAGACAGCGCGCATCCTGCACCATTACCTACCGGACCGGACCCTGCACTTGTTCGACACCTTCTCAGGCTTCGACCGTCGCGATGTCACGAACGAGTCCGAGGTGACAGGGGCCAACACCAAGAGCGGCCAGTTTGGAGACACCTCGGTCGAGTCGGTTCGAAAGTACGTCCGCCTCCGCAATGCCAACGTACAGTTTCATCCGGGCGTATTCCCCGAGAGTTGTGGGCACGACGTCAGGAACGAACGGTTTGCGCTCGTTCACTTGGATGCGGACCTCCACGGCCCGACATTGGCGGGCCTTGAGGTCTTCTATCCCTTGGTATCCCCGGGAGGGTACATCGTCGTGCACGACTACAACGCGTGGCACGGGGCCCGCCAGGCTACGGACGAGTTCCTGGCCGACAAGCCCGAGATTGCCGTCCCGATGCCCGACAAGAGCGGGTCAGCGGTGATTGTGCGGATGCCGCGAGGGAGGTAGAACGGTCTGCCCGGTACCACGATGCTGTGCCGGGCGCGGTCGTGACGAGAGTTCAGTTGCGGCTCGCGCGGCCAGGGCTGGGCGCAGGCTGCATCGGCTCCAAGCCGAGATCAAGCTTCGGGTCGTAGTCCTGATTGCGGGTGGGTATCTTTGCCCCAACGGTGGCTAGGTAGCCGGTCAGCCTTGCGTGCAGCGCGTCCGCCCGCTCGGGCATGGCCTCCGCCAAATCGGTCTGCTCGCCAACGTCCTTGGACAGGTCATATAGGTGGATGTCCTCTGTCTCGTAGAACTTTACGAGCTTGTAGTCCCCGGAGCGGATCGCCCCCTGCGGGAACACGCCCTTCATGTTTCGGTAATGGGGGTAGTACCAGACAAAGTCCTCCGTTGGGCGCCGCACCGATCCTGCGCCGGCCGAAGTGAGGACGGGAACCAAACTCCCGCCGTCCTGATTGGCGGGTAGTTCGGCCTTGATGCCGAGCAGTTCAGCGAATGTGGCGAAGAAGTCGGACCCGTTCACAGGAACGTCGGAGGCGGACCCTGCCTCAATCCCCGGGCCGCTCACAACGAGCGGGACGCGAATGCCGCCTTCCCAAGTGTGGGTCTTGCCCTTCCTCAGCGGTAGGTTGTTGGTGGGTTCCCGAAAGACCTCCCCACCGTTATCCGACGTATAGAAGATGTACGTTCGGGCTTCGAGGCCTTGCTCCTTCAGCTTGGAGAGCAGTGCGGCCAGAGACCCGTCCAGATTCTCGGTCATCGCGCCATAGCCGCTGTTGGTGTGAGTGCCCCCTTTGCGAGCCTCGTATGCCGCGACCGTCTCGGGCCTCGCAATTATCGGCGTGTGCACCGCGTAATGGGAGATCTGCAGGAGGAATGGCCTGCCCTCCTCCACTGCCCGGTCTATGAACGCGAGCGACCGCTCCGTGACCCCATCGATGCGCTTGGGGTTTGGCGGACCGTGCCTGCCTTCGGCATTGGTGGTCGCGCCGTCGTGCATATCGTAGCCGTGGCGGCCCGGACCGCCGCCTTTCAGGTGCCACTTCCCGAAGTGGGCGGTCGCATACTCTGGCGCGTGGGCTTTGACGAACTCGGCGATCGTAGTCTCTTCGTCGGGTATGTCGGTGATCGGGAAGTGGACGTTGAGGGGTTTGTTGACGTAGAAACGGTCGTGGAAGCCCCTCGCGAAGGTGGGCGTGCCGGGCACGACGTCCAAGATGTCCGTACTGCCCAACCGGGCGGGGCTCTTGCCGGTCTGGATGCTCATCCTGGTTGGGGAACAGTTCGGGTGCGGCGAGTACGCGTTGGAGAACCGCATTCCGGCCCCTGCCAGGCGCTCAAGCGCCGGCGTGCGGTAGTAGTCGCTGCGGGAACCTGGAACGCTCTTGTCCATCTGGACTGATGTTCCGGTCCAGCCTTGGTCGTCTGCCAGGAACAGCACAATGTTGGGTTTCTCACTGGCAGCGAGCCCGGCGCAGCCAACACTCCAGAGAGCAATCGCGGCCATGGTCGCCAGAATTCGCAGTGTCCCCATCAGTACATCCTTGTGGAGCGCCTATTCTAGCGACCGCTTCCAACCTCGGGCTTCTCCCGTGGCTATAGCCGGAGGCCCGGCTGAGCAGATCTCGTCTCAGGCAGCGCCAGGTTCATCGGGATCCCGTTAGGGCCCTATGCAGCGGCTTCCCCGGCCCCCTCGTACACCACGATCGTGCCCGCCGCTCGGTCGTGCCATGCCTGCTTGCGCTCATCCCAAGCAGCCCACAGCCAGCCCAGACCAAGGAATGCGAATGAGAACACGCTTGCGAGGCCCCGCACAACGGCGTCCGAAGGCGCAAGAGGCCCACCGTCGAGTCGGATGACCCGGATCCGGCAGACCATCCCACCGACAGTCGAGGACCGAAGGATCCACATCACCACGCAGTACACAAGGAAGACCAGCAAGGTCACGCGGCCACCTACGCCGGCGGCGGCCCCCAAGCAGATCATCGGGATAAAGTCCAGAGCCCCCGCCGCAACTCGCCGGCGGAACCCGGCCAGGTCTGGCTCAGCCGCCGCAACCTCCGCTGGCGGGAGTGCCAGTCCGGCGTCATTCCCAGAGACCTCGGACACGTCCGGTCGGGCCGCAGGAGTCGGCGCCGGAGCGCTGGCTGGCGGGGACGGATCCGGGGCAGGCCCGCCGTCGTTCCCGCTGGACGATCCCCGCTCGCGCCGAAGGCCCGTGTAGCAGACCATGGTCGCGGAGCCGAGCGCAAGCGGAGCTAGCACGATTGGCGTCGCCAGACCCAAGACCGGAATCATGAATGCCAAGCACAGGATTCCGAACCCGATCGCAACCGAGCGCAGAGCTTCGAGCCGATCTCCAGGGGACACCTCCGCATACACGCGAGCACCAATCCACCGGGCCACTCCCACCTGACCGACGATTGCGGCCAGCAGCAATGCAACCCACAGGAACGGGACGACCGGAATCCCGATCACGGAGACAAGCAGCAGGAGCGTCACCGGTCCCAAGAGCAAGGTGACAAGCCCGCCAACCAGGAAACTCGTGATGGGCTTTGCCGCAAGCGCTGCCGAGCAGTCGCGTACAGGCCGTTCGAAGATCATCGTCACGCCGCACGCCACCAGCGCCGCGAGGGCAATCAGGAACCAGAACCACTTGATGCTGGGCACGATCAGCCGCCCCATCAGCGGCCCTTCCTGGATCCATTCCAAGACCGCAGCCAACGGTGCGCTAGCCGACCCGGAGACTACGACCAGTTCTCCTCCGGGACTGAAGTCAGTCGGGGCGTCGTACGAAGCCATCACCACCACGAGGTCGCCGTGGACGGTAGCACCTTCGGACACCGTCACGGTACCGCCCACCACGACTGTGTCGCCGTTGACGACCGCGGTCCCGTCGAGATCCAGGGGTCCTCCAATGACCACCACGTCCCCCCGGACTGTGCCAGCTATGCGCGCCGGAGCGCCCATCACCACCACGTCCTCCGTCCCCTGTCCCTCAGGCAGCTCGTATGGCGAGCCGAATCGGACTTCCTCCGCGGCCCTGTCCCGGGAGCCGGCGGGACCACCGGCCTCCTGAGCCAGTGCCGCAGGGGCAACCAATAGGCACAGCGCGAACGAGACAGCGATCCTTCTAAAGGCGTTCATGACTTGGCACTCCTTCCCCAATCACGCGCGCCAAGGCAAGCAGCAAC
>JAJDWM010000075.1 GCA_022825595.1 Bryobacterales bacterium
CACCGCTTGGCTACTGAAGCGAAATCACAGGCTGGCCACGCGGGAGTGCGACCAGGGCCACCGGCTGGAAGGCACGGCGCAGGTCAATAGCGCCTGTCTGTCGGTCGAGTGCCCGGGCAACATGCGGGGCGATGCTCGGGGAAAAGGACGCTCGTCGAAGTGGCCAATCAGACGACCGACGATGGCCAGCCGGTACTGCCGACACTGAGTGCGCTGAGGTGCTTCCGCAAGGTCCAGGTCGAGCTGTGGGGTCGGGAGGACCTCCAGCTTGGGACGACGTTGACCACGAACGGCTTGGGCTGCTGCCGCGTGTAGAAGTGGCGGCCCGCGAGCACAAGCAACGCGTGACGGGGGAAAGCAAGAGCGGTGCGAGGCCTCATCCAGACTTGCAGTACGCTGGGGACAGTCGCGGTCGGGTAGCGCGGCTGCTGGAGCGGATGCCGAGGCGAGGTCGTGGGCGGACGGTTGTGTGGGCGCTGACAGCAATGCTGGCAATAGCCTCGGTCTCTGCCCTGCCGGCGGCTGACTGGCCCCTTTTCCTCGGCAACAGCGCGCGGAACTCCATTGCGCCCGAGGCACTGGAGCCCCCTCTTGAGGTCCGCTGGGTCTACGAAGCGCCGGGTGGCGTGGACTCGACGGCCATCATCGTTGACGGCTCAGTGTACTTCGGCGAGATGGACGGGCGGTTCCACTCGGTGAGCCTAGCGACTGGAGAGCCGAATTGGATGTACCAGGCCAACCTCGGCGTGCCTGCATCGGGTTGCATCACGGACGGCAAGGTCTTCTTCGGGGACGAAGAGGGCTACTTTCACGCGGTCAACATCGAGACCGGCCAGCAGGAATGGGTCTACCAGACCTTCGCCGAGATCCTCTCGTCGCCCCACTGCAGCGACGAGGCTGTGCTTGTGGGCTCCTACGACACCCACCTGTATGCCTTCGACCCCGGATCTGGGGACCTGCTGTGGAAGTACCAGACGGAAGACCGCGTCAACTCAAGCCCAGCCGTGGTCGGAGGAAAGACCTTCATCACGGGCTGCGACGGCAAGTTCCGCGTGATCGACATCGCAACGGGAGACGAGGACTCGTTCGTGGACATGAAGGACTACGTGGCAGCGTCCCCGGCCGTGCTCGGATCTTCGGCGTACGTCGGCACTTTCGGATATCAGGTGCTCAAGATCGACTGGGGCGCGGGGAAGGTGGCTTGGCGCTACGACCACCCCGAGACCGACTACGAGTTCTTCGCATCCCCGGTTGTTAGCGAAGGCCTCGTGGTGATCGGGGGGCGCGACAAGCGAGTGCACGCCATCGACGAGCAGACCGGAGAGCTGCGCTGGGATTTCGAGACCCGCTCACGCGTGGACTCTTCCCCTGCCTTGGCGGGCGACGTGATCTGGGTGGGATCGATGGACGGCCACCTCTACGCGCTGCGGCACGAGGACGGGTCGTTGCTGTGGAAGTTCGCCATCGGAGGGCGTGTGGTCGCCTCCCCGGCTATTGCCGGGGGCGCTGTTGTGATCGGCTCTCGCAGCGGCGAAGTCTACTGCTTGGCTCGCGCCGGGCAGTGAACCAGGCCGCTGGTCGGCTGGTATATTGGCGCCGTGCGCAGGCGCCGCGCGATGAAGGCTGTGGCCGCGGCCGTTGCGGCGCCATCCTTCGCCTTCGCGCAGTCCAAGCGGCGGAACCTGCTGTTCCTCTGCTCCGACCAGCACCAGGCTGCGGCCTCTGGTTGCTACGGCCATGCTGAGGCCCTCACGCCGCACATCGACGAGATTGCGGCCGGAGGTGTGCGCTTCGAGAGCGCCTATTGCCAGTCGCCTGTATGTGTGCCCTCCCGCGGGTCGATCATCACGGGCAATTATCCCAGCAGGCATGGCGCCAAGATCCTGCAGGATCCGCTCCCGGCGGACGCGGCCACGATTGCCCACCTCTTCGGCGATCACGGCTACTCGACGGCAGCCATCGGCAAGATGCACTTTGTCGATGAGAGCCTCACGCACGGTTTCGGCCACCGTGTCAACGCGCAGACCCACCTCGCGCGCCTGACGCGGGAGGAGGCACGGGCGTTTCAGCGCGACCAGGGTGCGGGAGGCGGCACTTCCGGCAGGCCGTCGGCGATGCCGGAGCGCCTTTTCCGGGACACCTTCTACGCCGAGGAGTCCGTGCGCTTCCTGCGGGCGCACCGTGACAGCCCCTTCTGCCTGTGGTCCTCATTCTTCATGCCGCACACCCCGCTAGTGCCGCACCGCAAGTACTGGGACCTGTACGAAGGACGGCATCTTACACTTCCCGATCGTCGCAATGATGCTCTCGAGGGCGGTTTCCACGGGCACCTCGTGCGGGCTAGGGAGCGCGGCTGGTACCAGCAGACGGACGATCAGCTGCGGGAGGCGATCCGCGGCTACTACGGGAATGTGTCCCAGATGGATGCTAACGTCGGTCGCGTCTTCGACACACTGCGGGAGCTCGGGCTGGACCGCAACACGGTGGTGGTCTACACCTCGGACCATGGCGAGATGGCGGGGGCGCACCGCATGTGGACCAAGCACAACATGTACGAGCAGTCCGTCCGTGTGCCGCTGGTCATCCGCACGCCCGACGAAGACGGGGCAGGCTCGTCGCGGGAGCAGATCGTCGAGCAGGTGGACCTGCTGCCCACGCTGGCCGAGCTGTGCGGGCTGGACGTGCCGCAGGGCGTCGACGGGCGATCCTTCGCTCCCTTGGTGACAGGCGGGAAGCACACCCCGAGGGAGTGGGCGTACTCCGAGTACTACTTCTGTCGGCGCGTGTTCACCGCTGACGACAGGTTTGTGGGCAAGCCGCCGATCCTGATGGTGCGTGCGGACCGCTGGAAGCTTAACTACCTGAGCTGGGAGCGGAGCGAGTTGTTCGACCTCCGCAGCGACCCGGGAGAGCACCAGAACGTGATCGATGATCCCGGAAACGCCGGCATCGTCAAGGAGCTGACGGAGATCGCCCAGTCCAACTACCGGGGATAGCCCCGGCGTCCGGACCAGCGCTCCGGGAGCCGCGTCACGGGCCTTGCCCGCCCCGGATCCAGTCCAGGTCGAAGTTGGCCACGGTCAGGTACTTCACGTGGGTTCCCCTGTCCGTGGGCGTGCCGTCTTCGTAGACGATGAAGACCGTCCCGTCCTGACTGGCCGCCAGGTCGCTG
>JAJDWM010000115.1 GCA_022825595.1 Bryobacterales bacterium
CTGCGGAGTGTTGCGGCGGACTGAGGATGTGATTAGTCGGATGCCCGTCTGGTCGTAGACAAGATCCTTCCATTCCGCCAGAACGATCAGCGTGCAGCCGGAGCGGTTGAAGTGTGGGCTCATTCCGGAGGTCACCTTCTCGCCCCGAGTCAGCGTGAGGCGGACGTGGGCACCGTCAAGCATGCCGTTCGCGAGCAGGGTCTCGAATAGCGCCGCGGTGACCTCCTGCCTCGGCGGGATGGCCTCGAAGGCCATCGCGTGGGCCGAGGCGAACAGGCGGTCCAAGTGGAGGTCGAGGTCCGCCACCCTGCCCAGGTAGACCCTGAGGCCTTCCCAGACGGCATCGCCGCCCTGCACCGAACTGTCGAACACGGACACCTTGGCCTCGTGCCGCGGCCGGAGTTCTCCTGCGACGTGGACCAAGATCTGTTCGTTGCGGGGATCGGGGAGCTGCATTCTATTGCGTGCGCGCCAAGGCGCACCCTACAGGCGCAAATTGTACGGCAGCGCACGCGGCAGCACCTCCGGTCGCCGCGAGAACGTCTAGCTGCGCAGCTTCGTCCGATATAATCGCCGCGAAATGCGGTTCCTAGTGCCATTGCTTGCGCTTCTGAGCGCAACGCTTCTGACAGCCCAATCCAGCACAAGAACGCTCTATGTCAGTCTCGGCCTGAATGCGGGTGCGGTCGAAGACTGGGACGGCTCATTAAGGGTGACAGGCGGCGATCTCGTCGCAGTGGAAGAGCGCCACTTCATGCCGGGCGACGTCCTCAACGGCAGTTCTTGGGAGGCATCAACGCGCGAAGAGCAGATCCGCGGGTTTCCGCGCGTGAACTACAACGAGATGAGTCCGGCCGAGCTTCCTCCAACCCAGTACTCGCCGGTCGGGCTGTTCGTGATCGTCGACGGCGATGACGCAACAAGCGTCCAGGTTCGAACAGCCCAGGGCAACTTCAGCTTTCGGCTGGGCGACCTGTCCAGCGGCAGCCTCGAGTTTCTCGACGGGCGGGCCCGGGCAGGAGAGACGCCAACCGCCGAGCGCCTCTCAACTGAAGAGTTCGAAGATGACGAGGCAGCCGTGGCCGCAGTTTCCGAAGGGGTGGCCGCAGTCGCCTGGGTGGCCTACAAAGAACGCGGGGACCGCGTGTTAGTGAGGCTCCGCCGCGATGGGAATTGGGAAGAGGCACAGGAGGTGACCACGGCGCCGGCGGACATATGGCGAGTCTCGCTGGCGGCGGATGGCGAGGGTCGCCTTTGGGCCTTCTGGTCCCAGCGCGACGGCGCTCGTTGGGACTTGTGGGGGCGGATGCTCGCCGGGGACAACTGGTCGGAGCCGCAGAAGGTAAGCGCCGCGGGATCGAGCACTTTCCACCGCGCCGATGCCACCGGGGACGGCACGGTGGTCGTTGTCTGGCAGAGCGCCGACGGCTCCGACGGGCAGGCCCACAGTGACATTTGGATGCGCGCCTGGGACGGGTCGTGGGGGGAGCCGATGCGCGTCAGCGAGTCTCCCGCCAACGATTGGGAACCACAGGTCGCCGGGGGCCCCGGCGGCGAAGCCCACATCGCTTGGGACAGCTACGACGGTGGAAACTACGACATCTTCTACCGCCGCTTCTCGGAGGAAGGTCTGGGTGAGATTGAGCAGGTCACGACGAGTCCCCGGTTCCAGGCCCATGCCAACGTAGCGGTTGCTCCCGACGGGACTCCCTGGCTCGCCTGGGACGAGTCGGGCCCGAACTGGGGCAAGGACCAGGGATACCTGATCACCCCCCCGTATGCAGTGCCCCTGCACCAGGAACGGTCGCTCCAAATCGTCCGGCGTTCCGGCGGAGCCTGGAGCGCGCCCAAGGCGCGCTTAGAGCCGTTCTACGTCTATCGCCTGTACCCGAACTTCGAGAATCCCCAGCTTGCTTTCGATTCCAGCGGAACGCTCACGCTGCTCTTCCGGCACTGGACGAGGCAGCGGGCGCACAGCATCGGAGCCCGGATGATGTGGGAGACCTTCCTGACGAGGTTCGACGGCAATTCATGGAGCGTGCCCTTGCCGTTGCCGCATAGCCAAGGCTCGATCGAGAAGAGGCCGGAAGTCGCATCCGTGGGCGGCCAGCTCCTGGCTGCCTGGATGACAGACAACCGGCCATTCTCAGACAACGTCCCGCGCAACGCGGAGGTGTACGCGGCGGATCTGGGAACCGCCTCGGAAGAGCCGGACTACGCGCAGTCCAACTTTGTGCGCTACGACGAGCCCTTCGCCGAAGAGATCCCGGTCCACCCCTTCGAAGAGCGCAACGTCAAGACGATCCGCGGATACACCATTGACGCCGGTGAGCGGGAATACAAGATCTACAGAGGGGACATGCACCGGCACACGGATGTCTCCCAAGACTTCAAGTACGACGGTTCGCTGATCGAAGTCTACCGCTACGCGCTGGACGCCGCCGCGTTTGACTACATCGTGCCGACGGACCACCAGCTCGGCTACGACCAGGAATTCACCTGGTGGCAGGACGAAAAGCTGGCCGACCTATTCCACGTCCCAGGATCCTTCGTGCCGATGTTCGGGTACGAGCGTTCGCTGCGCTTCCCCAATGGACACCGAAACATCATCTTCGGCAAGCGCGGTACGCGCACGCTGCCGATTCCCGACGCGGAACAGCGCGGAGAGGAGCGCGCAGCCAGGTTGTACGCCTACCTGCACGAGAACGACGGCATCTCGATGCCGCACAGCTCCGGCACGGCACAGGGGACCGACTGGTTCGACAACGATCCCGAGGTCGAGCCCTTAGTGGAGATCTTTCAGGGCTATCGGGCCAGCTACGAGTACATGGGCGCCCCCCTGGCGGCCTCGCCGCAGAAGCTGCGCGAACAGCGCTCTGGCTTCAATCCGATCGGCTACTGGTGGGATGCCCTGAGAAAGGGCTACAAGATCGGGGTGCAGGCGTCCTCAGACCACTGGTCCACGCACATGTCCTACGCCATGATCGTCGCCGAGGAGTTCACCCGGGAGTCGATGTTCGCCGCGCTGAAGGCCCGGCACGCCTATGCGGCAACAGACAACATCGTGCTGGACTTCCAGGCCGAGGACGGCCAGGGCCAACGCTACATCATGGGGGACATCATCGACTCTGATCGCGCGCCTCGGCTGACGATCCGCGTGATCGGCACAGACCGGATCAAGCAGTTTGTGATCGTCAAGAACGAGCAGATCGTGTACACCAGCCACCCCAACCAAGAGCAGTACTCGTTCGAGTACACCGACAGGAACTTCGAGGCGGGTCAGAACTACTACTACATCCGGGCCCT
>JAJDWM010000461.1 GCA_022825595.1 Bryobacterales bacterium
GCGTACCCCTGCGCCGCAAACGCCGCGTTCTGCTCGTGCCGCACCAGCACATGGCGCAGCGGGTGGGAGTAAAGAATGTCGTAGACCGGCAGCGTCACGCCGCCGGGATAGCCAAAGACCGCATCGGCCCCTTCGCGAACCAGGCTCTCGATCAGGATCTGCGCCCCGCTCAGTTTCTGCATGGTGAGAATCCCCCGCTCAGCTTCCCCAGCTTCCATCATCCGCTAATCGTGTTCCGGGAACGGAATGAAGCCAGCCCCCGCCCCGGAGCATTCCCGCCCCGGCGCGCGCCCCCTCAACAGCCGAAGGGAGACGCCCGACCGGGGCTGGGTACAGCGACGAGATGGGTCGGAATCCGCCGGGCGGGAGACTCGGCGCCAAGCGCCCTGCGACCCGCCCAAGAGGAGCCTCCGGCTGTACGAGGTCCAGTCCGTGTCCAGCGGCCGAGCTGATCAGGGCCGTGTTGGTGGCGAACTGGCATGATACGCCGCGCCCCGCTCTGCAGCGGGGCATCTAGAGTCATGCTACCACCCACCGGAGGCAGAGGTCAAGCATTTCCAGGTCGCTCGCGCCGGGCCACCGGCAGCCGAATCGTGAAGACGCTCCCGCTGCCCAGATCGCTCTGCAACGCAAGCCTTCCGCCCATCATACGGACCAAGTCGCTCGCCAAGCTCAGGCCCATGCCCGATCCCGGAACTGCACCGCGTATGGCGCTGCCCGAGCGGTAGTACGGCTCAAACACACGCCTTGCTTCAGCCGGGTCGATTCCAGGTCCCCGGTCGTGGACCCGTATCTCGACGTGGCCGGGGTGCTCACCTGCGTCTCCGACCGCCTCGACCTTCAGCCAGCGTCCCTGCGAGGCATGCTTGACCGCATTCGTGAGCAGGTTCGAGAGGGACTGGCGCAGTGCGTTCTCGTCGGCCTGAACGTTCTGCAGGCCCTCCGGGATGACGCACTCCAGATCGAACCCGGTGCGCTCGATCAGCGGTCGGACGTGCGCGACCGCCTCCTTTATCACGGGACCGGCAGCCACGGACTGCAGATCTAGGGGCTTCTCGCCCGACTCGATTCGGGAGAGCAGCAGCGTGTCCTCGATCATCTGGCCCAGGCGCTTGGCTTGATCGCGAACCAGTTCGCCGTAGCGCAGGAGGCGGCGGTCGCTGCCGACCAACCCGTCGGCGATGTTCTGACCGATCACCTGCATCGATGCCACGGGCGTGCGCAGTTCGTGTGACACATTCGCGACGAAGGCCATTCGCATCTCGGCCAGCCTCGAAGCCCGGCGTGCCCCTGTCGCGACCAGTGCGATAGCGATCCCTAGCAAGGCCAGAACGCCGAGGCTGGTGAAGGCGTTCCACCAGTACTGCTGGGCCAAGGCATCGTCAACGGCACCGCTGAGCCGATGGGAGGCCAGTTCCAGGCGGTGCTGACGCTCGCTCGATACGTAGACCCGCGGACGCACCGGAAACCGCGCAGCGCTCCCACCCAGCGCGGACTGTACCCGTTCTGCGGGATCGTCCGCTGGCCAATTTCTGCCGGCGATCGGTCCCAGCCTCACTCTCTGGGTCGCCCCCTTCGTGACGGCAGTCGGCGACACGTAACCGTCGAGCAACACCAGCGCTTGCCTCCAATCGGCATCTTCCAGCCAAGACACTTCAGCCATGGCCTGACGTGGGCCAAGCTCGTACTGCCGCGTGCTCTGTCGGCCACCGCCGGCCGAAGCGGAGGCGCTGGCAGTGGAGACCGGGTGGAAGACCCGCGCGACCTCCCGACTCCAGACCAGCGCCACCTCGTACGGGGTCTGCTCGTCCAAGCCCGCAAGGTCCCGGCGCAGACGATTCATCACGATCTTCTCGGCAAGGTACTCGAAGTCGACCTGCAATATGAGGTGCCCTCGCACCCGCGGCAGGCCCCCCGGCCGGCCGGGGGGGAGCATCAGCGGGCGGACGATGACTGAGTGGTCCGGGTACACCATCCACGTCGCGAACCAAAGTGCGTTCGCACTCTCCCCGTACCGTGGCCAAAAGGTGAGGAGCTTCGCCTCAAGGCCAAGCAGGCCGCGAGGCCATTCCGCGGTCCGAAGGGTCCCCGTTTCTGTGTCGAGGAGGCGCAGGCCGGACGGCGCGCCGCCTTCTTCGGGAAGGTCGAACAAGAGCGCCCGTTTCAGGGCGGGTGCCCAAGCGGCGTCCTCCGCCCAGAACTCGCGAAGGTCGACCGCGGCACCGGCCGGATCCATGTCATCAAGTGCCGTGGCCGCACGGAATAGCATCAGCATCTGCCCAGCGTCTTGCCTGACGCCGTCCGCTAGCTCCTGCATGGCCGCAGTGAACGCGTCGTTCAGCACTGTGCGACGGGAGTCCCTAGCTGCGCCGATCCATGACAGTTGCAGGTAGACCAGCGCGCTCAGGCCGCTAACGCAGGCGAAGATCAGCAGCACCGTGTCGCGCGACGCGCGTCTTCGGAACAATGCCCACGTCCTCGATGCCGCGCGCCGGCATCGAGCCCCTACCTTCGAAAGGTCCGCGGCGTCGGCCACGTCAGCGCCGCCCCTCGTCTTGAATGGGCTGGGTCGGCGTCCGCGCTGCCGGCGCGTGCGGGGCTCCCATGCTCTCAGTTAGCCACGAACTGGTAGCCCACTCCGTAGACGGTCCGGATCCATCGCGGATTCTTGGGGTCGTCTCGAATCTTCTTTCGGAGCCAGCCGACGTGCACGTCGACTGTCCGCGTGGGAGTCGAGGTGTCCGAGTGCCAGACGTTTCGCAACAGGTCCGCGCGCTTGACTGGCTTGCCGGCGTTCTTCAGTAGGTAGAGCAGTAGATCATACTCCTTGGTCGACAGCGGGACGACCTCTCCGGCAACGGTAACCAAGGACCGCTCGGAGTCAACGACGACGTCGCCGAACTTGAACACGCGGCCGATTCGCAGCGCCGATTGCGGCGACGGCGGTCCGCGGCGAAGCAAGGCCCGCACGCGGGCCTCCAGTTCGGGCACGTCGAACGGCTTGGTGAGGTAGTCGTCGGCGCCGCATTGAAAGCCGCGCAGCTTGTCCTCCAGCATCGTGCGGGCGGTCACCATCAGCACGGGCGTGTGGATGCGCCGCTTGCGCAACTCCTGGCACACCTCAAGACCATCCATTCCCGGGAGGATTAGGTCGAGGATTATGAGGTCGTAGCCCCCGTTTGAGGCGGCGCGCAGCGCTGCGGGACCATTCTCCTCGGAGTCGACGTGGTGGCCCGCCGCCCTGAGGCGGTCAGTCAGAGCCAAGCGCAGGCTGAACTCGTCCTCGACTAAGAGAATCCTGTGCGCCATGCTCGCTCCCGCGACCGTCGGGGAGACCGCTCGAAGCGGCTCGATGACCGTACCGGCCCGGCCACTGAAAAGATAGCGCAATCTGGCGTGCGCGGAAAGCAGCGGTGCACTGAGGGCCTTCAGAAACCCGAGAGCACGGCCGATACGAGGGAAGCGGCCATGGACCGGCTGGCGCGCTCGATGGCGGCCTCGCGTTCGTTCACGTACGCTTCGGGATCGTCGCTGACCTCATAGTTCTCGCGGTGGACCATGTCCGGATTGGTGTACAACACGCTTCCGTCCGAACGGTCGTAGAGGGCAACGTGGACCCGGGTGACCGTCATTACGGCTGTGGCTCGGCCGGTCGAGGGGTCGAAGTTCTGCGGAATCGCGTCGAACAGCATGACCCGTCCGACGAGCGTGGCATCCGCTTCGTCAGGGCGGCTAACGACTTGGTAGCGCGTGCGCTGCAGCACCTCGCTGACAACGGCGGCCGTTAGCTGCTGCTCGATCTTGAACTCGGACGTGACGTTCGTGAACGCGGGCACTGCGATCGTTCGGATCCGGTCCGGCAGGAAGTCCGCCGTGCCGACGACGCGGTAACCGCAGTTGGCCACCGACAGTGCGCAGGCTATCAAGGGCATCGCCGCGGCGATCCGCTTGAGCGCGGGCGGCGGTAAGGTCATCCGGACTTGCTTCGCGGTTCTTCGGCCACGGAGTGTCCCTTGGAATCTCCGGTCGGAGGCCTCCGCCGCAGGAGGCCGCCCAATCGCGTGAGCACCCCGCTGGCCGCGTACATCAGGGCCATGCTCAGCAGCACGGGCCGAGAGAAGTTCCAGATGAGGAAAATGAGGGTGGCGCACAGCACGACGCTTATGGGCCGACCAAGAAAGTTCAGTTCCTTGAAGCTGCGATAGCGCCACCCGGAGATCATCAGCAGCCCAAGGCTCGCCAGCAGGCCGCACCATAAGAGCCCGCCTGGCCACCAGCTGTCCACCGGCGAGCCCGCCCGAAAGTGCACCACCGCTCCGAGCAGCCCTGCCGAGGGTGGGATCGGGATACCGACGAAGTAGGCCCGGTGAGCAGGCCCGGGATTCTTGGGCCGCGGGTCCCGCTGGACGTTGAAGCGCGCAAGTCGAGCCGCTCCTCCGGTCAGGTATAGGAACGTGCAGAAGTATCCCAATGCCGGCAGCAGCGCGGCTGCGGCGGGTGCGCTGGCGGGAACTGCGGCCCGCATTCCCCACGCATATGCCAGCAGGGCCGGGCCAGCGCCGAAGGTAATGCAGTCCGCCAGCGAGTCCAGCTCTCCGCCGAACTTGCTGGTGGCTTTGGTCATTCGCGCAATGCGACCGTCCAGGCCGTCCGTGAGCATGGCGATTCCGATCGCGATGGCCGCCTGGTCGAACAGCCGCGCGGCCTCCGCAAGCTGGTGCTCCGTCATCGCCACGGCGCGGATGGTCTGCACCAGCGTGAAGTACCCACAGAAGAGCGTGCCCACGGTGAACATCGTGGGCAACGCGATCGGCCGACGCCGCCGCCTCCTCCTGCGCCGTATCCTCACCGCGGAAATATCACCTCCGCCTTGCTAAGACAGACGAGCCCCCAGCGACGCGGTCCCGCTCTGCGACCGCCAGATCCCACCCGCGGCCGAGAACCACGTCAACCCTCGAGCCGAACTTGATGAGGCCAAATCGCTCCCCCGCGCGCAGCGTGTCGCCCTGTCGTTTTCGGCACACGATCCGGCGTGCCAAGAGGCCGGCGATCTGCGTGACTTCGACCGTGCTGTTGCAATGGGGCGAGTCGATCAGAAGCGTGTTGCGTTCATTCTCGATCGACGCGGCGTCCAAGTGCGCCAAGCGAAATCGCCCGGGACTGTAGTTCAGTGAAGTGATCCGTCCGCCAACCGGAGCTCGGTTGACATGGACGTCGAAGATGTTCAGGAAAATGCTGACGCGCGTGCGTCCGTCGGGCTCGTCACGTACGCGGACGACCCTGCCGTCTGCGGGCGAGACGCACACCGGGCCGGCCGGGATCACACGATCCGGATCGCGGAAGAAATACACGCAGAAGCCCGCCAGCGCGAGGCACGGCAGGGCGGCCCAAAGGCCCGCCCACGCACCTGACAGGGCCGCCGCCGCCGCCAAGCCAGCCCCGTAGTAATACCCGTCCCTGACCATCGGTGGCGAGAGTGTGCGGACGAAGACCCCGGTGCTCAGCGGCCTCGACCGACATGCCGCTGGACGATGCTGGCCATGCGGTCCTTCAGGTTGAGCTTCAGCTTCTTCAGGCGCGCCTCCTCTAGCTGCTCTTCATACGTCGGGAATCGGCGTGCACCGAGCTCGCTCAGCCGGCGCTCGTAATCCGCGTGCTGCCGCTTCAGCTTGCGGAACTGCGGGTTCGACTCCATCAACTCTGCGACAACTTGCGCGGATGCGGGAGCGCTCATCCAATTCCTCCTGTCGAGCCGGTCGGGCCGCGGGTCGCGCGGCCGGGCACTCCGCCCGGCCGAGCCGCTAACGCCCGGGAGTACACTCTAACAGAGTCGGGCCAGCCCAGCCGTCGGGCATTCAGTGCCCCGGGCTGCGCACTCTGCGGCCCACGGCCAGGACCCTGCACCGTCCGGCGGCCCGGCGGGCGTGGGCTATGCTGGGCGCAGGCGGCTGGACATGCCGGTGAGCGACGAACTGCTGGAAATCCTGTGTTGTCCTGCCACGCGCGTCCCACTGGTGCGATTGGGGCCGGAGCGGGTGGAGGCGCTCAACGCCGCACTGGCGGCAGGACGTCTGCGCCACGTCGACGGTGCGCTGGTTGAGAGGCCATTGGACGAGGCCTTGGCCACCAAGGATGGCAGAAGGGCTTACCGGGTTGACGACGGCATTCCCGTTCTGCTCCCGGACCTCGGCATCGACATCAGAGAGGAGTAGGGCGGGCGCCGGTTGGCGCCCCCCGGGGGGTGGGGCCGGGCGGCGTCCTACTCTCCCACGCCGTCGCCGGCG
>JAJDWM010000627.1 GCA_022825595.1 Bryobacterales bacterium
CCGAAGGCCGGTGAGTCGAAGTTCGCGTTGGGAGCCCCGAAGTTCACGTTGTTGAACAAGTTGAAGTACTCCGACCGGACCTGCAGACCCACCGTCTCGGTTATCCGGAAGTTCTTGTAGAGCCCGAAGTCCATCTGGAACAGGGACGGTCCTGTCACGATGTTCCGGCCGGCGTTCCCGAAGGTGTAGGGGGCCGGTTCCGCGAATGCCGCCTTGTTGAGGAATTGTTCGGGCGCGCCGCTGACCCCCGCCAGCGGATCTCCAACCAGATTCGGGCGCTGGGCCTGTACACGAGGCCCGATGTTCGCGACGTCCCGCGGAATCCCGACGTTGATGGGTGATCCTGTGTTGGCAGTCACCACGCCGGTCAGCTGCCAGCCACCCAAGATCGCCCCGGCAACAGGGCTGAGGTTGGAGCCGAACTTCCGGCCGCGCCCGAAGGGCAGCTCCCAAATGTAGTCCGCCGTGAATATGTGAGAGCGGTGCAGGTCCGATATCGCGCGGTCGGCTTCGGGATCGAGTGGGTTCTGGGGGCTCCTGCTGGCCGAGAATCCGGCCCCCATCGTGTCGATCGTCTTGCCCCACGCATAGTTCGTACGGAATGAAAGGCCGTCGGAAAAGCGCTTTTCTGCCTTGAACTGCAGTCCGTGATAATTGGACGTGGCCTCGTTCGTCATGATGCTGACCGCCCCGTACTCCGGGTAGGGACGCCTGGGATCGACCGCTCCCGGCCCCGGCGGCGCGGTGTTGGTGTTGATGAATGAGGACATATCGCCCCCCTTCGTGCCGACATAGCCCAGTTCCACCATCAGCGATTCCGTCAGCTGGTGCTGCACGTGCAGGTTCCACTGCTGGGTGTGGCTGATGCGGTTGTTGCGGTTGACGATGTGCTGGGCGCGCGGCGCGACCGTGCTGCCCCTCTCGATCTCGATCTGAGGGCTGAAGGCTGTCTCGACGTAGGAGAGATCGGTCCGTTCATTGAGGTTGGAGAGCGTCTCGCTGATCGCGAACGGCCAATTGCCCCTGATCCCTTGTGCCTCCCACAGGAAGTTCGTCATGTAGAAGACTCCGTAGCCGGCCCGGATTGTCGACTTCTCGCCGATGCGGTACGCCAGCCCGGCCCTCGGCGCGAAGTTGTTGTAGTCCGGCTCGACAATGCCGCGCCGCGCGTTCGGCGGCTCGCCTGTGACGGGATTGACGCCGTCCCAGAGGAACTGGCCCGTCTCGATGTCGATGGATGCGAGCAGATCGTCGCGGTGCTTGGGGTACTCAATCAGGTCATACCGCATTCCCAGGTTGAGCGTGAGGTTCGGGGTGACTTTCCAGTCGTCCTGAAAGTAGAAGCTGTAGTCCTCCTTGCGCATGATCGCGGTCGTGCCTCGGCCGATGTTGCGCTGGGCGGTGTTTGGCAGCCCGAGCAGGTAGGCAGCCACGGCGGAGCCCGTCGCCTCGGCGTTTTGGGGATCTTCGGTCGGCCGCTTGTTGAACGTCATGTTGCCGGTGAAGTAGCCGTCGTCCAGGTTGCGGTTGTGTTTGAACTCGAAGCCCACCTTGATGCTGTGATTGCCCATGATCTTGGTCATGCTGGCCACGGCGCTGTAGGTATCGTCGGGGAACGGAAAGCCCGTCTGGCTCGGGCTCGCAAAGCCGGCGATGCTCCATTGCGGATAGAGGGGGACAGCCTCGCTCTTAAGGATGGGAATGCCCTGGATGCCGTTGCCATTGATGAAGCTGGCGATGCCGTCCGCCCCGCCGGGGGCGCTGTCGGCGATCTGCAGGTTGTTGCGGTGGTAGCCGAGCTTCACGTCGAGGATGGTTGTCGGGTTCAGGGTGTGCGTGTCGCTGACCATGATGTTGGTGAAGGTGTTCACCAGGTTGTTGTCGACGGTCAGGTGCGCAGTGGGCCTGGGGCTTACGGAATCGTTGAGGTTGTAGCGCCCCGTGAGGATGTTCTTGTCGCTGAAGCGGTGGTCGACCTTGCCCATCCACTGGTTGTTGTCAATGCGGGACGGCTTGGTGTTGAGCAGGTTCAGGTCGCGGCCAGGGAGGTTCGGCGCCGACCAGAGGATCTCCCGCAACTGCCTCGTGGAGGCATTCATGCGGCTTGCGGGCACCATGTTGTTGGGGAGCGGATCGCGAGCCAGCGAACCGTCGTCAAGCACGCGCGTCGTCAGCGGATCGAAGGCCTGCGGCGCGGGATTGCCCACCACGTCGCGCGAGATGTCGCCGCCGAACATCTCTTGGGTCGGGACAACGTTGAGCAGGGTCGACTCCAAGCTGCGCCTCTGGCCCTCGTAGCCGAAGAAGAAGAACGTGCGGTTCTTGACGATGGGCCCGCCGACCGTCGTGCCGAACTGGTTCTGGCGGAACTCCGGCTGCTCCGTTCCGGCGCGCTGCGCAAAGTAGCCCGGTGCGTCGAAGTTGTCGTTTCGCACGAACTCGAACACCGTGCCGTGGACTTCGTTCGTGCCGGACTTGGTGACGATGTTGACATTTGCGCCAGCTGCCGTGCCGAATTCCGCAGACGTGATGTTTGTCTGGATGCGGAACTCTTGGATTGCGTCGATCGAGGGCTGCACTCCGTAGGTCTTGAAAAAGGACTCGTTGTTGTTGACTCCGTCAAGTGTGTAGTTGTTCGCCTCGCTTCGCAGGCCGCTCACGGAGACGGGAGTCCCGCTGGTCTGGAATGCCGTGAGCGCGCCCGCTCCGGCCACGGCTCCCGGCATCAGGATCGTCAGCTGCGTGAAGCTGCGCCCGTTCAACGGCAATTCGACGACCTTCTGGTTGTCGACGGTGGACGCGACGGTCGAACTGTCGGTCTGCAGCTGGGGCAGAGCGGCAGTGACCTCGATAACCTCGGTGACTTGGCCGATGCGCATGGCCAGGTCCACCCGGAGGGTCTGGTTCACCTCCAGGCGCACACCTGTTTGCTGCGCCGTGCTGAAGCCCGAAAGCTCGCCCTCCACCGTGTAGACCGCCGGCTGCAGGGACACCACGGTGTAGCCGCCCAGCTCGTTTGAGTTGACCGTGCGGACCGTGCCCGTGCCCTCGTTGGTGACGGTCACGGTGACTCCTGGAATGACCGCTCCGGTCTCGTCCGTCACATTCCCGACGATCGTCCCGAACGCTGTCTGTGCCAGTCCCGAGGCGGGCACAAGGATCGCGGCAAGCGTTACCGCTGCAAGGGTGGTTGCAATGCGCATAGATGACTCCTCCAGACCGACCGGAGTCCCTAAGTGATAATGGCTGCGCTCCGGCCCGGCGCCATGATAGTAGCAAGACCCATTGCCGAGAGCCAGAACGCCTGATTCCGTTCCGCTGCTGACTCGGGGCCTTGGCCGTTCGCCGAGCTGCAGCTGGCCAATTCCGCCCGGTCAGCGAGACTTTCCAGCACCTGCTTCGCTCTCACGTCAAGCGTGCGTCCCGTGTCGGGCGGGCCGAGAATCGGCGCCTCGATTCTTGCCGTGCGGGGTCAAGGCAGGGCAGGTCTGGGGGTTTCCCAGGCCGGGAGCCAGGCGCTTTAGGGTTGTCGGCATGCGAGACTGGCGCAGGCGGCCCAGCATGCAGCAATATCGCGCAAACCCCGGGATTGGCCGCGCCGCCCGGCTTGCAGATCGCCGCTGGCGATTCCTCGCGCTGGCCTTGCTGGCAGTCTTCGCTCCGGTCTGGGCGCAAGGGCAGAGCGATCTCGCGGGCGATGCAGTGGTGGAAAGCCACTTGGCCGCTGCCCGAAGCGCGGAAGCGCGCAAGGACTACCTAGCGGCGGCCAGGGAGTACGAGCAGATTCTGGCCATCCGCCCCGGCTGGGCCCTGATCCGCCAGAGCCTTGGCGTGACCTTGCATCTCAGCGGTCGCCACGAGCAGGCGATCGAAGCGCTCCGCGCCGCCACTGAGTTGGACGACCAGTTATGGGGGGCCTACCTGTTCCTTGGAATGGACTATTACCAGGTGCACCGTTTTGAGCAGGCAGTGGACGCGCTGCGGAGAAGTCTCGCGATTAACCCGGGACTGATCGAGACCCATCGCTGGCTTGGGCTCAGCCTCGCCGCAACGGGGCGCCACGACGAGGCGATCGAGCACTTGCAGCGTGTCGCGCAAGCCGGTCCGTCGGACCCGGAAGCGCTGTTCTCGCTCGTGCGGGCGTACGACAGCGGAGCGGATCGGCTCTTCGATCGCATCGGGACCTTGGCGCCTCAGTCCCCGTTCGTGCACCTGTTGCAGGCAGAGCGGTTCATCGCGGACGGATCGCCGGGGCGGGCGCGGGCGGAATTGGACACTGCGCTCGCGAAGCGGCCTGACCTTGCCGGAGTCCTCGAGCTCCCGAGTGCGACTGCCGCGCAGTCTCCGCCCGATGGGCCCTTCGGCGGTGTCCGCCGGGAATTCGGCGCTGGTCGCCATGAGCAGGCCTCCGGCATGGCCCGAGAAATCCTCTCCTCCGAGCCGGATAGCTTGGAGGCCATGTACTGGCTCGGCCGCTGCTACAAGCTGCTCGCCGTTGCCGCACTGGACCGCCTAGTGAGCGTCGCGCCCGACTCGCACCGCGTGGACCAGCTCCGAGCAGAAGCGCACATGGACGCGACGGAGTTCCCCAAAGCGGTCGAGGCTTACAGTCGCGCCCTCGGCAAGCGCCCCACCCTCCCAGGGTTGCGCTATGCGCTGGGGCGCGCCCTCGAAGGGATGGGCAGCTTCGACGACGCTCGGCTCCACTATGAGGAAGAGCTGGAGCGCAACCCCCACCACGCACTGGCCCGGCTCCACTTAGGACGGCTGCTTCTTCGGCGGGGGGACGCGGCCGGGGCCCTGTCCCACATTCGCGCGGCGGTGGGGGCAAGTGCCGGTCTGCCCGATTCGCGGCTGGACCTCGGTCGTGCGTATCTGGAGGTAGGCGATCTGGAGGCCGCGGTCAGAGAGCTGAACGCCTATGCGAGTCAGAACCCCGCCAACGACCGAGTGCACTACTTGCTTGCCAGCGCCTACCGCAGTCTAGACCGGCCCGAAGATGCGCGACGAGAACTCTTGGAGTACCAAGAGCTCAGCCGTCGCAGGCTCCGAGAAGTGCAGGCAGACGTGCGCAGCGTATCTGAGGATCTTGAGCGAGTCGCCAAATAGTCCCACGCTCCCGCGATTCAGGGGCGCGGTTCCTCGATCTCGATGATCCTATCGGCGGGCCCCCCGGCAAGTACCTGCCTCGTGCCCGCTGGCCAGCGGATCTCGATGGAGTCGAGGTGGCCGCGCTGGCCTAGGCCGAAGTGCAGCCTCAGGTCGCTGTGCGACTGGTAGCTGCCGTCTCCCCGCACCTCTCGCACAAGCACCAGATCTCCAGCCGCGACAGTCACTCGGGCACCGATTGCTGAGCGGTTCGACTCCGTTCCGCGCAGCTGGAGAAGCAGCCAGTGCCCGCCGTGCGGGACCCCCCTCAGCAGGGTCGGGGGTGCGTCAAGGTTGGCGATCAGCAGGTCGATAGCCCCATCGTTGTCGAAGTCCCCGCTGGCAAGCCCGCGCGACGAGTGGGCCTGTTCGCTGGAGGCGGAAAGGGGCGTTGCCGAGAAGCGTCCCCCGCCGAGGTTGCGGAATGCCGAGTTGTGCTGTCGGTATCCCATCCCGAAGTCATGGCGGTCGACCTCCGGATAGACATGCCCGTCGGCCACTACCAGGTCCAGGCGTCCGTCGCGATCGAAGTCGGCGAAACGGACTCCCCAGCTGAGCTTCAGCCACGTCGGCTCGGCCAGGCCCGCCATCTCGGAAACGTCGCGGAAGAGCGCGTTGCCCTCGTTGCGGTACAGGGAGTTGTAGTCCTCGGAAAAGTTCGTGACGGCCAAGTCTAGCCGCCCGTCGTTGTCGTAGTCCCCGAAGTCGACACCCATTCCGGCCTGTTCCTTGCCGTCGACGCTGAGCGCGACGCCTGCCAGAAGGCTCTCTTCGGAGAACGTTCCGTCCCCGTTGTTCCGGAACAGAAAGTTTGCCGTCGAGTCGTTCGCGACATACGCGTCCGGGTCGCCGTCGTCATCGAAGTCAGCCCAAGCCACGCCCAGCCCGTAGGAGTCGGGAGCACTGCCGATCCCGGAAGGTCCCGAAACGTCTCGGAATCGCCCCTCTCCAAGGTTCTCGTAGAGCCGATCGGCCGTCGGGACCATGCCCCTTGGCCCGCACTGGACTCGGATTCCACGGTAGCGGCACAAGAGGCTGTCCTGGGGCAGGTCTCGAGGGTCGAACTCCAGGTAATTTGCGACGTACAGGTCGACGTCGCCGTCTGAGTCATAGTCGCCGAAGGCCGCTGACGAGCTCCATTCTTCCCCGTCCACGCCGGACTCCCGGGATCGTTCCTCGAACTTGCAGCCGCCTTGGTTGAGGAACAGCCGGTTGGGGCCGTAGTTTGTCACGTACAGGTCTTCGAACCCGTTGTTGTCCACGTCCGCGACCGCAACGCCCATTCCCCAACCGCTGTCGCCGACGCCGCACGCATTGGTCACGTCCGTGAATGTGCCGTCCCGGTTGTTGCGGTAGAGATGGTTTGACGGCGCGGGCTCCCGGCCCGCCAGCGATTCGAGCGTCCCTCCGTTGACGAGATACACGTCCAACCAGCCGTCGCCGTCGTAGTCGAGGAAGGCGACCCCACCGGCCATGGACTCCAAGATGTAAGGTTTGCCCGCAGATCCGGACACCAGCTTGGCGGTCAGACCGCTCGTTGCGGAGACGTCCTCGAACTGCCCCCGCGCTTCCTGTGGGCATACGGCCGGCCACACCGTGGCAACCAGTCCGAGGACCACTTTCCGGCGGCTGGCCTTGCGAAGGGATGTGGCCTTGGTTCGAACCGTTGCGTGCAGCCGCCGACGTGGCATTGGGTTGACTGCCGGCGCGGGCCTCGGACGAACCGGCTGCGTCGGCATGCGAACCCGTGCGGGCTGAGGCTGGCCGGCCAACGCCCTTACAAGTAGAGCAAGTAACGTTGGCGGTGGCACTTTGTGCGGTCGGCTTCACAATCCGTCACTAGCAGCGGGTGTCATATTCGAAAAGGAATAGTGGCAAATAGTCATGTGGGCTAGTTGACTGCACTGCATCGGTTGTGCATCAATGGCATGGTTAGACTTCCCTGACTGCTTCCACTCTAGTCAATGCCACATCTCCTATCGGGGCTGTTTCGGCAGCTAGTACTGGTCGTGGACGATCAGGGTTGGATCGAGCAGCGTCTCGCGACTCGCCTCGTAAGGGGCCCTAAGCTCGGCCCACCTTCTCTAGTATCTCACCGACACGATTGACCTCAATCTCGCCAAGCCTCCTGCCCGACAGTGCGAACGCATACTGACAGACCGCTCGATGTGATGGCTTCCGGGATTTCCTTTGCATCTCCGAGACGGACGGCTGCACGCCTCAGGGTCCCAGCTTGCCAGCGATATCGCCCGACCCAGCAATAAACCGGAATATCCATGCCAAAACGCCGGACATGCCCACGAGCGCCCCCACGAGCGCCCATATCTTGAGCTTGTCGATATCGCTCTTGGTCGCGCAGTTCCCTAGCTTTTCGTCAATGCGTTTCAGATCCCCCTCTACCACCCGCAGCCGCTCGTCAAACCGATCGAGTCTCGCCTGTAGCCTGTCGAACCTCCCGCCGTTTCCGCCGTTTCCGCTGTGAACCCGTCCACTCGGGAATTGCGTCACATTGCGTTGCCCACCGTTCACAGCCCACGCTCCCATGCTCCAAGCTTCTCCACAATCCTGCGGTCCGCGACGCCGTCATAGCCCCTTGCCGAGACAACGATCCCCGTAGGCGAACCGGGGTCGGTTGCGATCTCCAGATCAGATACGATCTCGGACGACGATAGTTTGGCACTGCGGACAAACCACATCTCGTCGCTGACCCTGCATGTGTCGGCGTCCTTGAATAGCGACTTGATCCGGGGGCCCAGCATCCGCTCCGTGTCGATGATCACGTAGACGTGCATGCTGCTTCTACGGTAACGCGTTAGGGTAACACGCGATTCGCTCAAGGAGCGGTCCCGGTTCGGGCGCATCTTGTGATCCGTGGCACAGTACCCTCGCTTGAGCATCGGCCAGAACGACTTCACGCCGTTGGCTTGCACCTACTGCTCGAAGATGCTCCCGGAATGAGTGCTTTATGGCTGCATGGTCCCTGTTCATGCCCTCGCAGGCGATAGTCTCTGCGGTACAGAGTGTGGCATCAGGTTCGGCGGTCTCGCTCACAAATCCCCGCGAAGTCTCCCGATCAGCAGCCCTGACGGCCTTCTCGGCAACCTTCTTTCGTCTTCCGGGCCTTCGCGCCTACATCCGCTGTCTTGCCGACTGGGCCACGACCAATGAGTTCCTCTCAATTGGAGTTGTGCATGTTCTTCCCCTTTCCTCCGATTTAGTTCTCGTCAGCCTCGACTGGGTCGGCAAACAGGCCATCCTTGTAGGCGACTTCGGCTCGCACGCAATGCTCGAGGTTCTAGGCCCCGTCCGAAAGGGTGTCTGGCAGCCGACAGACCAACCCAATGACGGCGCTCGGTACAGCTTGGCCAGAAACACGCGCACGGCGGCCAGCTGTTCGGGCGAGCACCGCGGCAAGAACGTCGGACAGGCCGCGTGTGCCCAGTTGGGGCGGCCGCCAGCAGCTGAAGACCCTTGCGCGCCGAGGCTGCCTTTGGATCGCCGAGGGCAGAGCGACAGCCATTGTCCAACACAGATCGCGCGACAGCCGGGCACCGGACAGGGTGCCACGCTCCACTAGGGGCCGGTGGACGGTTCAAGCAATGGCAGCCCGGCATGCACTAAGTCGCTTGTTCACTTCCAACCACCTTTGTCTTGACTGCCATTAGGCGCCAGAATGGCTGCGGCTGTCGACCGGTGGGCCCCGATGGCCCCGGGCCGGTCAGTCGAGAGCCCGCCGTTGAGAGCCAAGCGAGCCTCGTGCGACCATGGACACCTGCCGAGGCGTACTGGATGTCCCTCCCCACGAACACCATCTCGACAGCCGACTGGGTAGCTGCCGCGCGGGATTGGCACCTTCGAAACACCGCTGGCCTCTTCGAGGACCCGTACGCCAGCAAGCTGTGCGGATGGCGATTGAAGCTAGTGCACCTGATCAGGCCCTTGGAGTGGGTTCTGTTCAAGGTCGTGTTGAAGCCGATCGTGCCGTCAAGCATGTGCGTGATCATGCGCGCACGATACGCGGAGGAGTCCCTCGAGAGGTTGATCGAGAAGGGAATCCGACAGTATGTAATTCTCGGTGCGGGAATGGACTCGTTCGCATTCCGAAGACCAGATCTCCTTGATCGAATCGATTCGTTCGAGGTCGATCACCCGGTAACGCAACGCAAGAAGCTCCGGCGCATCGAGCACGCTGGCTTGAAAGTTCCTCCGAACCATCACTTTGTTGCCGCAGACTTGTCCGAGGTCTCCCCGGTCGAAGCGCTTGCCGGGACGTCCTTCAACGCGTCGGAGCCAGCATTCATCTCCCTGCTTGGCGTCTCCTACTACTTGACTCCCGAGGACTTGGCATCCACTTTGCGCGGCATAGCTAGCGGCATGTGCAAGGGAACGCGCATCGTAGTCGACTACATGTTCGATGTCCAGTCCTCCGACCCGGCCACTCACAATATGCGGCGCAAGATGCTTAAGTTCGTAGCGAAGCGCGGCGAGCCGATGCGCAGTTCGTATTCCATGGACGCCATGCACCGATTGATGGCGGAGGCAGGCTTCAGGGCTGTCGAGAATTTCAGGATGACCGACCTGACCGACGCCTATTCCAAGAATCTCCCGCCCCTTGCTGTGGAACCGCCCGACATGTTCGGGTTCGCCAATTTCGAAGTCAAGTAGGAAGTTCTTCGGCCTCGGCTCGCACCCGGCTTCGGGACTGCGCATCCTACACTCCCGGAAACGAGTGGGTGGAGCGAGCCGCCACTGTTGCGACCAACATCATGCCAGCCGGAGTCCTTCCGGCCGGAGCGTCAACGTGAATCGTCGAGCCGCGCGTCGCTATAGAACGGTGTGCAGTAGGGGCTCGATCTCCAGTCCCCCATGTGACTCCCATAATGGTTGCGTAATGCTCCGTTGGACTGCTGCTGTGCGGTTCGCGGCTGTACTGGGCCTCGCGTCAAGCCTTGGGGCCATCGCCGCTGCGGCACCCTCAGAGGATCTGCTGGAGCAAGCTCGTGCGCTGCGGCGCGCTGGTGATCTGAACGGGGCCGCGGGACTGCTGATCGAGGTCGCCGCGAGACTGGAGGAGCCTGCCTCACCGGCGGCTGCGCCGATTTTCCGGGGCATTGGCCAGATCCGTCTGGAGCAAGGCCGTGGCCGTGACGCCGTGCGGCGCTTCCGCCAAGCGCTGGTCGCAGATCCCGGCCTAGGAGTCGTGCACTTTGAGGCCGGCCTAGCGGCCCGTTCAGTGGGCGAAGAGAACGCGGCCGCCGAGCACCTGACGGCTGCCATACAGCTCGGTTTCCGCAATGGCGCCGTTCTGATGCACTTGGCCGTGGCGCACCTGCGCAGCGGGCAGGTCAGCGCCGGGCTGCGAGCTGCCCGGGAGTTCCTCGATATGCGCCCTCGGTCGCATCACTCGCTGCTGCAAGTTGGCCGCGCCCTGTTCGGACAGTTCTTCTACGAGGACGCGCTGCGAGCGTTCGAGGCCGCCCTCGAGAGCGAGTCCGGATCGCTCGAGTCGCGCACCATGGCAGCGCTCTCGAGCAATCTGCTCGGCCGGCCTGAGAAGGCCGTAGAGCTGCTGGAGACGGTGGGCACTGCCTCGCAGACCGCGGAGACCGCGGCGTTGCTGGCCTCGGCGTTGGCGGCAGCGGGCCGCATCGCGGAATCAGACGAGCTGTTTCAAGAATCGATCCGGCGCGATCCATCCAGCCCGCATCCGCACGTGAATCTTGCGTTCAGCCTGCTGGACCGTGGGCTGGTAGGCGAAGCCGAGGAGCAGCTTCGGCAGCTCGCAGCGGTGAGCGCCGAGAACGCTCCGAAGGTCTTCTACCAGGTACGGCGGAATTCCTGTGGAAACGTGGCCCGGTCATTGCCAGACGCGGCGCGAGGGCCTGCGCGGCCGGAGAGCGATGCCTACTTCGGCTTGGCGGAAACGCTGGCGGCCCGACACCACCACACGACTGCGCTGGAAGTGCTGCGGCTTGCAATGCGCCACGAAGGCGGTAGCTCGCGGGTCTTGCTGGCCGCGGCAAGGGCATGTCTGCACATCGACGCTAACGCTCGGGCAGCGGTCAGCATTTTGGAGCATCTCGCGGCCCGCGAGCCACCGTCAGCCGACGTGCTTCACCTGTTGGGGCGTGCCCACTTGCGGCAGGGCAGGATCCCGGATGCCGTGTCGGCGCATCGCGAGGCCGTGGCCCTTGCGCCGTCTGGGGGTTCCTTCCACGCGGGTTTGGGCCGTGCGCTCGCGGCATCGGACGATCCCGACAGTCGCCCCGAGGCCCTTTTGGCCCTGCGCTCTGCCGTGCGCCTGAATCCGGGAGATGTCGATGCGCGCTACGAACTCGGAAAGCTGCTGTTGGCCGCGAACCGTCCTGAGGAGGCTGTCAGTGTCTTGGAGGAGGCTGTAAGGCAAGAGCCGGAGTTCCACAACGCCTACTATGTCCTTGGCCAAGCCCACCTGCGGGCTGGCCGGCCGGAGCGGGCGCGCGAGTGCCTCAGCGAGTTCGAATCGAAGCGGGCAGGGGCGGACGCCCGGGCGGGGACGGCCAGCGGCTTCGCCCCGGGCTGAACCCAAGCCTCCCCTCTTGCAGAGCGCCGACGCCGACCCTCCGTTGGTGTCCGCTATCGCCAATGCCATGTCAAGGTGAAGATGATGTGGCGTGCAAGTGTCGACTAAGTCGATGTCGTTCGTGATAGCGATTCTCTGCCAGTCTGTCGCGAAGAGTTCGCAATTTGGACAGTCCGGCAGATTCGTTCCCCGCGAGAGTCAGGTTTGAGATTGCCTAGGCTGTTCCCGCAAAGTAAAAGTTTGAGAAAACTGCCGTGAAGTTCCGGTATCTTTGGCCTCCGTCGCTACTGGGACCACTGGATAAGGCCATCCGGGAGGGATCTGGGGCGACGGCTCCCCGAGCTTCGGGGATTGCGCAGAGCGACACCCCGTCGGTCTCTGGCCGACCCGCCACAACGCCCGGCCGTGCCGGACGCTGGTGGAACGCTTCTTGGTTCGACACTGTTCAGTTCCTAGTGTTCTGCGGAGCCCTGTTGTGGCTGGTGGTCTCCGGGGCCATGAGCATGGGCTACAGCTGGCAGTGGTACCGCGTTCCACAGTTCATTGTCCGCATCGTCGATGGCGAACTGATATGGGGTCCGCTGGCGGCAGGGTTGGCGGTCACCCTGCAAATCACCGCCTGCAGCGTAGTGCTGGCCTTGGCGATCGGGCTGGTGACGGCGTTTCTGCGACTCTCTGACTCCTTGGCTGGCAGGGCCGTCTCTAAGGTCTATCTCGAGACGGTTCGCAACACACCGCTTCTGATTCAGATGTATCTCTTCTACTTTGTCCTTGGGCCGATCATCGGATTGGACCGATTCTGGGTAGGGGTTTGGTGCCTGTCGGTCTTTGAGGGTGCGTTCGCCTGCGAGGTGATCAGGGCCGGGATCCTGTCCGTCCCGCGCGGCCAGCGCGAGGCGGGCGACAGCATCGGACTTGGCCGGGCCCAGGTCTACCGCCATGTGGTCCTTCCGCAGGCCGTACCCCTGATGCTGCCTCCGCTGACCGGGCTGATGGTCTCGCTCATCAAGAACTCGGCGATCGTCAGCGTCATCGCTGTGCTCGACCTCACGACCGCGGGACGCGATATCGTTGCCGAGACGTTCATGAGCTTTGAGATCTGGATGACGGTCGCCGCCATCTACCTCGGAATAACTGTCCCGCTGTCGGTGTTGATGAACTATGTCGAGCGACGAGTTCGAACATGCGATTGACCTTTCGGTCTGCTCGTTGTTCGAGGCGCTCTCGTCGGAAAGGAGAATCGAATGCGCTGGACCGATGAAGGGCTGAAGCTTGGGATGGCTGCCATCCTCTGCATGCTGGTTGCAGCCGGAGGCTGTGGGGAGCGCGCCCGGCAGCAGTCTTCGCCCGAGAGCGTCATCGAGACGATCAAGAAGCGCGGGGCGCTGAAGGTCGGAATGTCGACGTTCGTGCCATGGGCGATGCGCGACAAGAACGGAGAACTGGTCGGTTTCGAGATCGACGTTGCCCGGAAGCTCGCGACGGACATGGGCGTGGCCGTCGAATTCGTCCCGACCGCTTGGGACGGGATCATCCCGGCTCTGCTCGCCGGCAAGTTCGATGTGATCATCGGGGGATTGAGCATCACGGCGCAACGCAACCTCACCGTCAACTTCACCGTGCCTTACGCCCATTCGGGTATGGGAGTGGCGGCCAACAGGGAGCTCAGCAGTGGCATGACCTGGCCTGAGGACTACAACAGCTCCGACGTGACGTTCACCTGCCGTCGCGGTGCCACGTCCTGTAGCGCCGTGGAAGAGCTCTTTTCGAGAGCCTCAGTTCGCAAGTTCGACGACGAACCCCAAGCGGTGCAGGAAGTGCTCAACGGTAACGCCCACGCCGTCGTCTCGTCCTATCCGAAGCCGACGCTCCTAGTCCACCGCTATGGGGACAAGGTGTTTCTTCCGACCACGGAAAGCCTCACGCAAGGCAATGAGGCGTTCGGGCTGCGGAAAGGCGACCCGGACGCACTGAACTTCTTCTCCAACTGGATTCTGGTGAACACCGGCAACGGATGGCTGCAGGAACGGCACTCCTACTGGTTCAAGACCACGAGCTGGGCCGAGCAGGTCGACCTGAACGAATCCGCCGGACAGTAAGCTGCGGACCCGGAACGGAAGGGGCCCAATGGCATCGCACCGCAAGAGACTCCGACTGAATTGGATTGACTGCACGGTCTTCGCCGTGCTCATCGCGGCGACGGCCTACGTCGGCTACCGAGTCGATTCCGTTCTGGAGTATCAGTGGGACTGGTCTGGCATCCGAGACTACCTGTACCGCTGGGACGAGGACCAGCAGCGCTGGGTCGCGAACCTGCTGATGCAGGGTCTCTACACGACGCTGCGGCTTGCGCTGTGGGGGATCGCATTGGCTGCAATAGTCGGTGTGGCGTTTGGCATCATGCGCACCGGCAGGCGCCTGTTTCCCCGAATGCTGAGCCGGGCCTACGTCGAGTTGGTCCGGAACATCCCGCCATTGGTCTTCGTCTTCATCTTCTACTTCTTCATCAGCAGTCAGGTCATGCCCCTGCTGGGCGTTGAGGAGTTTGTTCGGGACGCCACTCCCGGGACGCTGGCCTGGCTGGAGGTCCTGTTCGGGACGCCGAACCTGATCCCGAACGTGATCTCGGGAGTCCTGTGTCTCGCCATGCTCGAGGGAGCCTACGTGACCGAAATAGTGCGCGCGGGAATCCAGTCCGTCCCCAAGACCCAAGTGGAGGCCGGCTTCAGCGTCGGTCTCTCTCGCTGGCAGCTGATGCAGCACGTCATCCTTCCCCAAGCGGTCCAGCGGGTGGTGCCACCGCTGGCCGGACAGTTCATCACGCTGGTGAAGGACTCGTCCATCGTGTCGCTGATCTCGGTCCAGGAGCTGACGTACCTCGCAGTCGAGACGGCCGTGTCGACTTCCCGGATCTTCGAGGTGTGGATCATAGTCGCCTTCCTGTACTTCGGCGTGTGCTTTTCCTGTGCGCTGCTGTTCAACCGGATTGAGAAGCACATGGCGGTGAGGGGACAATGAGCCCCCAGAACGGCTCGCAAGACCGCGCCAAGGTCGTGGTCGAATTCGAGGGCGTCAACAAGTGGTTCGGTGACTTCCACGTCCTGAAGGACATCAACCTCCGGGTCAGGGAGCGCGACCGGGTGGTGATCTGCGGCCCCTCCGGGTCCGGCAAGTCCACCTTGATCCGCTGCATCAACTGTCTTGAGGAGCACCAGGCAGGCCGGATCGTGGTTGACGGACACGAGATCGGCAACGACCTGAAGAGCGTCGCGGCAGTCCGGAAGGAGGTCGGAATGGTGTTTCAGCAATTCAACCTGTTCCCCCATCTGACAGTGCTGCAAAACTGCATGCTCGGGCCGACAAAGGTCCGCGGGCTGTCGAACTCAGAGGCCCGGGACCGGGCGATGCAGTACCTTGCCCGTGTCAGGATCCCGGAACAGGCGGACAAGTACCCCGGGCAGCTCTCCGGCGGCCAGCAGCAGCGGGTTGCCATTGCCCGGTCGCTGTGCATGCAGCCTAGGATCATGCTGTTCGATGAGCCGACTTCGGCGCTGGACCCCGAGATGATCAAGGAGGTTCTCGACGTGATGGCCGATCTTGCCCAGAGCGGCATGACGATGCTCGTTGTCACGCACGAGATGGGATTCGCCAGGACGATTGCCGACGAGATGGTGTTCATGGACGCAGGCAGGATTGTCGAGTCGGCTTCCCCGGAACAGTTCTTCACGCATCCCGAGAGCGATCGCTCGAGACTCTTCCTCAGCCAGATTCTGTCGCACTGATCTGCGGCTCGACTGTCGGGGCGGCTGGTGTACCCGCACCGGGCGGCGGCGCTGTCAGGATGGATCAGATACCCGTTGCCGAAATCAGCCGAGGGATAGCTTCAGGTGGAACACTGTCCCCGGCACTGCTCTCTGAGAACTTGGTCCTGACGGTAATCGAAGGTTGATCGAATCCGTACTCTTGGGCGGGGTCCGAGGGCTCTCGACGCTCGTCAAGCAGATGACGCATGGTGGCCATTCGCAGACCAAGAGCTGATTGCCGCCAATTTGCGGCGAGCCGGTCCGCCGCCGGGCTCCGGTTGCAACCCGTCCTCTCGCAGGCGGAGGCTCGGCAGCCCGCGCTGGGGAATCGCAGTAACCTCGCCAGGACTGCGCGCGCTCCCCAGCATCCCAATGCTTGTACAAGCGAGCCTGCCCGGTTGGTTCACTCTGCCAGTCGGGGGATTATCTGGCGATCCCGAGTACACGACCTCCTGGTGCCTTGGTCTGGCGGTAAGCATGTCGACCCCCTCTCCAGATCGGACGTGCCACGGTGAATAAAGGCATGCACGATCCTTCGAGGACGGGCAACATGGCGAATTCAATCCGACTCGACCCTGAGACCGAGCAAAGGCTCGATTCCCTGGCCTCCCAGACCGGGCGCACCAAGGCCTTCTACTTGCGCCACATGCTTGACCGTGGACTTTCGGGGAATCACAGTTCCGGTCATGGAGGGATTCTGGGGCGACGCGAGCCGGCGGCCCACTGTTCAGCAGATAGCAAGGTTCACTGATGAGGTGCAAGCTCAAGTGCGTGAAATAGCTGACTGCAACCGGACCGTACGCGTAGCATAGCGATTCCGAGCCATTGACAGTGGATTGGGGGCGTGGCCTCGGCTAGGCCGGCAGGCTGTCGGCCCGCCGCTGCTGACTAACTGGGCGTGTCGCAGGCGCATGCCTGCCAGCGGTCATTCCAAGGCCTGGCGGCAGGCGACCCGCGCCGCAACCTGCTTCCCGGCCAGCGCGCCCAAGGGCCGTGCGCT
>JAJDWM010000438.1 GCA_022825595.1 Bryobacterales bacterium
CTATGCGCGAACTGCATTGGAGCCGATGCCTCCCGGCGCGGCCGATCAGGCATTGCGCGACGCACTGGGCAAGCTGGAGGGCAGTCTGCTGGTGGGCGTGATCAACTCGATCGGCTTTCGGCGGGATCCAATGGCGTTGGCGGGGCTGGCACAGCTTCGGCAGAGCGACGACCAAGCCGTCCGCGACGCAGCGACTGCAGCGATCAATCGGATTCGCCGCCCGTAGCTCCTCGCGGGCCGCGGGCCGTCACCAACAGGCCTAACCCATTCATCGCAGGCTCCTGTGCGATCCGGACCGAACTCCGGGACGATCTCGTTGTGGCGCGCTCCAGCTGGCTATAGGTCAATCGGTACAACATAGTCGAGCGGCGCGGCCGGACGTGCCGGCCTAGCGAGGGCGGACTCCGCGACTCAGGCCTAGAATTCGCTCGGGTCTCGCACGACATACGTGCCAGCGGCGCGGTCATGCCACGACTGCCGTTTCTCGTCCCACGCCGCCCAGATCCAGCCCAGCCCCAGGAATGCAACGGAGACCACGCTGGCAACGCCCCGAACGATTCCGTCCTGCGGGGCCAAGGCGCGGCCGTCCGTGCGGATCACACGCACGCGGCAGATCATGCCACCGACGGTCGTGCCTCTCCACGCCCACATCGCGGTGTTGTACACCAAGAACATCAGCAAGGTCAGCAGCGCGCCGATGTCCAGCGCTTGACCGATGATCACGAAAGGTGTGAAGTCCAAAGCCACGGCACCGACTCGAGTGAGAAAGCTGGCCAAGGGCAGGTCCACTGCCGTGCCGGGCTCCAGCGTCGGCTCTTCTCCTTGGCCGGTCTCGCCCTCAGGCTGCTCATCTCCCTCGGCCTCGGGCCTGGCAACCGCTAAAGCCTCACCCGCTCCCGCCTGGGCAGCCGCAACCACAGGCGTACGGGCCGCCACGGTCGCTTTCGGGTTTTCCCTGCGCAAGCTGGTGGCCACGGTAGTGGTTGCGGCACCCAACGCCAGCACGCCCAACACCGTCCATGCCGCAATTCCGAGCACGGGCACCATATAGGCAACGCAAACCACCGCAAACCCGATGGCTACCGACCTTGCGGCTTCCGCCCGGTCTCCTGGGAACTGCTCTGGCATGACGCGCCCGCCAATCCAACGGGTCACGCCAACCTTGCCCAGCACGACTGTCAGGCAGGCTGCGAACCAAAGCAGTGGCACGGCAGGCAACCCGACCACCGATGTGACCAGAAGCAGCGAGACGGGTCCAATCAAGAGCACGACCAACCCGCCTACGAGGAAGCAGGTGAGCGGCTTGGATGCAAGTGCGGAGGCGACATCGCGGACGGGACGCTCGAAGATCGAGTTCGTCGCTAGGTACAACAGGGCAAAGACCGCAACCAAGATCCACGTCCAGAGAAATTCGGGGACTAGCAGCCGCCCCCACAGTAACCCTTTGGTGAGCCATGCGAAGGCCGGCGCGAACGCGTCAGTGGGGCCTGCCCCTACACCGACAACGGCGAGCTCACCCCCCGGCGAGAAGTCGACTGGCGCATCCAGTGCGCCGCCAACGATAACCAAATCGCCCTCCGCAACCGCCCCCGGCAGGACCTCGATTGATCCACCCACAACAACGGCGTTCCCTTCGATCACGGCCGTGCTGCCGAGCTCGAGCGATCCAAGCACAACAGCCACATCATTCTCGACAGTGCCGTTGATCGTCGCGGAACCCAGAATGACCACGATGTCTTCCGCGCGATCGCCAGCCCGAAGTTCCAGCGACGAGCCGAATCTGATTTGGGGGGGCGCTCCGGAATCCCGCGCTTGCGCCGGGGCGTCCGGGGGGTCCGGGACATCCGGCGTCTGGGCGGAAGCAGTCGCAAGTAGCGCCAACACAATCGCAATCTTGCCGAGCACGGTCCTAGAGCGCTTCATGATTTGGTCCTCCATCCCTGAGCATGAATGCCAATGCGGCGAGGCACATCGCACTCGCCACGACCAACGCCGTTCCGAGGGCCGCCAAGTACGCCGCGGCTGGCTGCACCAGATGCCGCCACATAGCACCTGCGGTTACCACCACCTCATGTGCGAGGGCGAGCTCCATGGAATCCCATGCGTAGGGAGCGAGCCATCCAAAGCCCACGCAGAGCACACCGGTGGCGAACTTCAAGGTGGCGGGCCAAGCGCGCCACCCTCGGCGATGCCAGGGTTCGCCCCGGTGCTGCCCGACCGCGGCCAAAATGCGCGGAACGAGCGACTTTGGTGCCCTTGGCCGGGGCAACTTGGCAATCTCTCGTGCCACGAGCGATTCGAGTTCAGCGGGCGTCATCGTTTTCTCCTATCAAATCGCGCAAAGCCTCGCGTCCGCGGTGGATGTCGGTCTTGATCTTGCCTAGCGACACCCCCAGCGCATCTGCGATCTCGCGGTAGCTGCGCTCCTCAAAGTGGTACAGCACGATTGGTACACGCTGGTGCGGCGGCAGCAGTCGGATCCCACGCTCCAATCTGGCGTTCTGCTCAGCGCGCGCGAGATCTTCGCTCTGGTCGTCCTTGGCCACAAGCGTGTCCTCGTACGGGCGGCCGCGCCCCTCCTCTCCCGAGCGCAACTGGCTGAAGAGCTTCCAGCGCGCGCGAAACCTGGTGAGGTGGTTCAAGCAGAGATTGGTCGTCACCGTGCGCAGCCAGCCAGCGACCGCAGGCGACCTGCGTAGCGCGCTGAACCGCTCGTAGGCCTTGAGGAACACCGTCTGTGCGATGTCCTCGGCCTCGCTAGGGTCCCCTAGCATCCGCACTGCCATGCCGAATACCATGTCCTGATGCCGCCGGACGAAGTTCTCAAACTCGACTGAGTCGGTCATGCCACCCGCGCCGAGGCACCGCCCATGTAGGGGGAACACCCCAAGGCCCGGAAAGTTTCGGCCAGCCTGCGCCGCTATTCAGAGCCTGGATCTCGTTCCGGAAGCGCAGCGGAAATCGATACTTCGCTATTATCAGTTTGGGCAGGCTGTAGATGAATTCCCGAATGTTGTACAGTTGCGCCCGTTACTGGAAGACCGCCGTTCGTACGGGTTCAGTCGCGTTGCTAGCCTGCCTGCCCGTAGCTGGCGCAGAGTCGGAATCGCTTGAGCATTTCGAGAAGCACGTGCGCCCGCTGCTGGTCGCGAAGTGCCAAGCCTGCCATAACGCCCAGTTGAAGAGCGGCAATGTCGACTTCTCGGGCGTGCAGGGCTTCTTGAAGGCCCGCGACGAGGCTGCCCTGATCTCGACGCAGGATCCGGAATCCAGCCGCCTGCTCGCGATCGTCGGCTACCAGGCTCGCGTGAAGATGCCGCCCGGCGGCAAACTCCCCGATGACGAGTTGGCCGTCCTGCGCGACTGGGTGCTGCGGGGCGCTCCA
>JAJDWM010000097.1 GCA_022825595.1 Bryobacterales bacterium
GAGAATGTCCATGTCGCCGTCGTTGTCAAAGTCGCCGAAGGCGTCTTTGGGAGTATCCTTCAGACGCATTGCGTGAAGGGATTCTCAATGCTCTTGCACATCGCGACTGGACACGGAATGAAGAGACTGAGATCGTACGGTACTCCGACCGGCTGGAGATCTCTAGTCCCGGTGCTCTTCAGAATTCGATGACCGTCGAGAAGATGCTCGCCGGGCAGCGGTCTGCCCGCAATCCGCTGATTGTTGAGGTCTTGCGGGACTACGGCTATGTGGACGCGAGAGGCATGGGTGTCAGGAAAAAGATCGTCCCGCTGTTGCAGGAGAACAATGGGACGAGGCCCGAGTACACTGCGACCGAAGACTACGTGAAGCTGGTCATGTACCGCGCTCCGCGCTGATCCTTGGCTGGATCCGCACGCTTCTCCTGTCGGGCGCTGTGCCGCAGGGATGGCCTTCCCCAACGACTCCGGCCGACAAGCGCGACGGGACAGATTCGGACGGGGCTCTACTCACCTGGCTGGCTGAAGCTCTGCCGACGAGTGATGCCGCTGCCCTCCTCGATGTGTACCAGCTGGTCTGCGCGGACGGCCCCCACTTCCTCGGTCAGTCCGCTGGGCCACACGACCCGAACGGAATCCGCGCGCATGGCCCGCCCCAGTCCGAAGTGGAGACGCAGGTCGCTCACGGACAGGTAGCTGTCCTGGCTGTGGACCTCCTGCACCTGCCGGTGCCTGCCTGTCCGGACGTACACCCTCGCACCGATGGCCGTGCGGTTCGACTTCACCCCGACCAGCTTGACCTTCAGCCAGTGGTTGCCCGCAACGGCGTCGGCGCGGATCAGCGAGGGTGGCTCGTTCATGTTCATCACGAGAATGTCCATGTCACCGTCGTTGTCGAAGTCGCCGAAGGCGCAGCCCCGGCTTGAGTGAGGCGTCGTGAGTCCCGGCCCGCATTGCTCCGTCACATTCACCAACGAGCCGTTCCCAAGATTGCGGAACAGGAACCGGGGGCCCCTGTACGGGTAGTCCGGGTTGACTGCTTCGACCTCGGGGTAGACGCTGCCGGTGACGTAGAAGAGTTCGGGATGGCCGTCGTTGTCGAAGTCGACGAAGCCCGCGCCCCACTCAAGATGGCGCGAACTGGCGCGCAGTCCTGCGGTTGGCGATTCGTCCGAGAAGAACCCTTGGCCGTCGTTCCGATAGAGTCCCGGCACGTCGTCCGCGAAGTGCGTCTTGACGATGTCCAGCTTTCCGTCGGAGGTGTAGTCACCGATCGCAAGGCCCATGCCAGCTTGGGCGACCCCGTCCGGGCTATAGGCCAGCCCGCGCTCCGTGGCGATGTCGGCGAACGTGCCGTCGCGATTGTTGCGGAGCAGGATGCTCGCGCTTGAGTCGCAGGCGACATACAGATCCTGCCAGCCGTCCTCGTTGTAGTCCGTTGCCATCGCGGTCAGCCCATACCCGAGCGTGCCCTGAAGCTCAGCTTCGTCGGTGACTTCCGAGAAGGTCCCGTTGCCGTTGTTGCGGTACAGGGTCAGCGATCCCATCGCCAAGCCCTGCGGGCCGTAGGCCACGGGCACTCCCTTCCATGTCGACCGCCCCTTAGGAGGCAGGTCCCCTAGGCTCTCAGGACCGATGTAAGTGGCGACGAACAGGTCCAAGTACCCGTCCCGGTCATAGTCGAGGAATGTGCACCCTGTGCTCCAATTGCCGGGGGATCCCCCGACCCCAGCCTCTGCGGTCACGTCCGAGAACGTGCCGTCGCCGTTGTTGCGGTACAGGACATTCTCGCCGCGGTAGGTGATGAAGAGGTCGTCGAAACCGTCGTTGTCGAAGTCTCCGACGCACACGCCGTTCGCCCAACCCGTCCGGACCAGGCCTGCGTCGCGCGTCACGTCGGTGAAAGTGCCGTCGCGGTTGTTCCGGTAGAGGCGGTTGGTGGCTGTCTCTCCCGGCGGTATGCCGCTGCGGCGGGATCCGTTGAGCAGCAGGATGTCAAGCCAGCCGTCGTTGTCGTAGTCGTAGAACGCAACTCCGCAGCCATTTGCCTCCGTGATGTAGTCCGACGAGTCGGTTTCGCCGTAGTAGACGGTATGTGTCAGGCCGGCACCCTTGGCTACGTCCACGAATTGGACGGGGTATGGATCGGTCGCCGGTCTACGCTGGCCGGGGGCTGTCGGCAAGGCAAGCGCACTGCCGCCCAACGCTGTGAGGATCTGCCGCCGTGTCACTATCTGGGGACTCCGCGGACTGGCCGCCTTGCGTCAGGCCGACCCACCGCGCGAGAATCTTGGGACATCTTACCCGTCCGGACATGCGGCGTTGCGAGCCAGAATGAACACCCTCCGCTTGTTGGCGGCGGTCCTTGCGGTGGGGTCCGTCGCTGCTGCCCAGACCCACCGGGCCTCCGCTGCGGACCTTGCCCTCCTGCGGGCGGCGGAAGCGGGCGCTGCCGACACGATCGGGCCCCTCATACGGGAGGGCGCGAGGGTCGATGCCCGCAGCGACCACGGCACCACACCTTTGATGGTAGCTGCGCTGGAAGGCCACGACGATGTGGTAGCCGCGCTGCTCGCCGCGGGTGCGGGCGTGCAGGAGTCCGACGACCGCGGCATGACGGCCTTGATGGCCGCCGCATCGGCTGGCCACGAGGGAACCGTCTCCTCGCTGCTCGCCGCGGGTGCGCGGGCCGATGCACAGAACGACGAAGGACGAACACCTCTAATGCTTGCCGTGATCGGCGGTCACACCGGTGTGGCGCGGGAGCTGTTGACCGCGGGGAGCGTCGACCTTCGCAGCGACGGCGGAGCGACGGCGCTGCTTATCGCGGCGGCAGGCGGTCAAGCCGCACTCGTCGAGGCGACCTTGGCGGCAGGAGCTGACCCGGATCAGGGTGACGACTCGGGCCAGACTCCCCTGATGGCCGCAGCCTTCCGGGGCCACGTACCCGTGGTCGAGGTGCTGCTTCAGGCAGGTGCCGACCCGGACTCGCGCGGGAACGAGGGCACGACCGTCGTCGCGGGCGACTTCGAAGTTCCGCTGGGGGGAGTCACTGCCCTCATGCTGGCTGCGGCGAAGGGATCCCTGCCGTCCGTCGCCGCACTGTTGGACGCCGGCGCAA
>JAJDWM010000271.1 GCA_022825595.1 Bryobacterales bacterium
GGGACTTGAGCGCTGGAATCCGCAAGTTCTCTTCCTACCTTCAGCGTCGGGATGTCGGGTCCGGCGATCGGCTGGTCTTGTGGGCGGAGAACCGGCCCGAGTGGGTCGCCGTGTTCTGGGCCTGCCTGGCGCGGGGCGTGCATGTCGTGCCGCTCGACCGCCAGTCCTCTGGGGGGCTCGTCAACCGGATCGTGGCCGAGGCCGGTGCGAAGATTGTCGCCCACAGCGGGCCTCCCCCCGGACCGCAGGGCCGCATCGAGACCTTCGCCATCGAGGCTCTTCGCCACCTGCCCGACGGTCGGCACCTCAGTCCAGCACGCGTGAGCGGGGACGACGTCGCGGAGATCGTCTACACGTCGGGCACGACCGCCGAGCCGAAAGGCGTGATCCACCTTCACAGGAACATCTGCGCGAACCTTGACCCGATTCGGCAGGAAATCGAACGCTATAGGACGCTGGCGACGCCCTTCCAGCCGATTCGGATGCTGTGTTTGCTGCCCCTCAGCCACATGTTCGGGCAGTCGATGGGCGTCTTCATACCACCGGTGCTCGGAGGGTCAGCGTCCTTCATGACGGGCCTTCACCCGACCGCCGTGCGCGAGACGATACGCGAGCAGCGCGTTTCAATCCTGGTTTGCGTACCGCGGATGCTGGAGAGCCTGCGGGGTGATATTGAGCGACACTTTCCCAGCTCAGCCACGCGCCTTCAGGGCTCGGGCGGGCCACTTGCGCGGTGGTGGAGGCACCGCGACATCCACCGTGCCTTGGGGTTGAAATTCTGGGCGTTCGTCGTGGGCGGAGCGAAGCTGGATCAGGGCACGGAGGCCTTCTGGTCCAAGGTAGGGCTGCTCGTGATCCAAGGCTACGGGCTGACGGAGACCAGCCCGGTGGTGGCAGTCAACCATCCCTTCAGGGCGCGCCGAGGCACGCTCGGCGAAGTGATCGGCAGCCAAGAGGTCCGCATTGCTGACGATGGCGAGATTCTTGTCAAGGGCAACAGTGTCGTTCGGGACTACCTCAAGAGGGGTCGTACGGTGCGGGCGGTTGACGACGAGGGCTGGTTCCACACGGGCGACATCGGGGCAATGGACGAAGAAGGCAGGCTGGTGTACCTGGGCCGCAACAAGGACGTGATCGTCACATCCGACGGGCTCAATGTCCATCCTGTCGACGTCGAGAGGCACTTGGTGCGTCAAGACGGTGTCAGGGACGCGGTGGTTGTGGGCATAGGACCGGCCGCGTCGCCAAGGATCCACGCGGCCCTGATCTTCGACTCCCCCGGGCAAGATCCGATGGCAGTCGTGGAGAGGGTCAATCCGCGCCTAGAGCCCCACCAGCGAATCCAGAGCGCATCCGAGTGGCCTGACGACGCGTTTCCGCGCACACATGGAACGCTAAAGACCCAGAGGAGGAAGGTTGCCGAGCGACTGGCTTCGGTTGGGGCGATCGAACCTGCGCCCGCTGGTTCAGCGGTGGACGCCATGCTCCTAGCGGCGGTCGGCCGCGGCCTAGAGGACCTTCCGGACGAGCGGCGTCTGGAAGAAGACCTGGGCATGTCCTCCCTGGAGCGAGTGGACCTGCTGGCCTCTTTGGAGGACCGCCATGGCGTACGGCTGAGCGACGAAGCCTTCGCCACGCTGTCGACCGTGGGACAGGTCCGGGCTTGGGCTGAAGCGCAGACCTCAGTCCGCCGGAGAGACGTGAAGTCGGCCGCCCAGCGGCAGTCTGGGACCGACAGCAGCGCCCCCGCTAATCGCTTCCGCCCCCCGCGCTGGGCTCATGGCCGCCTGCTCCGGGCCGTTCGCATCCCCGTGCGAAGCGGACTGGTGCTGCCGCTGTTTCGCCAATACATTGAGTTGACCGTTGTGGGCCGGGAGAACCTGGACCTGGTGTCGCCTCCCACGCTGTTCGCCGCAAACCACGCAAGCCACCTCGACACCGTCGCCGTGCTCGCTTCCCTGCCCCACGAGTGGCGGCCAAGACTCGCACCCGCCGCAAGCCAGCAGCACTTCTTCCCGACCGGCGAACCGCAGGGACTCGGCCGTAGGATCGGCATGAGGGCCCAATACTGGCTGGCCTGCGGCCTGTTCAACGCCTATCCTCTCTCGCAGGACCCAGGACACGTGCGCGACACGCTTAGGTACACGGGAGAACTAGTCGCTGCGGGTTTCTGCCCGCTGGTGTACCCAGAGGGCGAGATGACGGCCGACGGATCCATGCAGCCGTTCCGTCGAGGGATAGCCGCAATGGCGCAGCGGCTTGAGATACCGGTCGTGCCCATTCGACTGGACGGCCTGTTCCGTGTCATGTCCCGACACGACTCGTGGCCCCGCAGCGGCCCCGTCCGTGTCGCCTTCGGGGCTCCCATCAGTCCAAGGGCGAGTGAAGGTTACGCCCAACTAGCCGCCCGGATCGAAGAATCAGTCCGAGATTTGGCCCCCAGTGGTGGGACGGGGGACTCCTCAGGCATACGGCGTCGGGAATGACTCTTGGAGCGGCGCGACAGCCGGTTCGGCTCAGAAGTCCGGTCACTAAGCTTTGTATGGTCCCGGCCGCCGCGATCCTCGCTTGCCCGTCGTTCGGACCCAAGTCGTGACCCTACCTCCACACCTTGCCCCTGCCGTCCCCATCCATCGTCAACCGCCCCCACGTCACCACCCAGTCCTAGATCGATCTCCAGCCGTATCGAATCCCGCTGCTCCGCTGCTGGAAGCGCAAGGCGTACACCACGTGGTTCGGCAACATGGTCTTGAACAGGTGCCCCGATGCCCGCCGCTCTAGTTGAGGAAGGGCCGCAGCCAAGATAGCCTCATCGAGATTCTCAATCGGCGATGCCTCGGGACAGTCCGAAGCCACGATACGGATGGGCTGAGGAAGGTAGCGCGTGGATTGGCATCAGCGACTGTTACGGACAGTGCTTCACCGAGGATCGGACGCGATAATCCGGCTTTCCGATCCGTGTGCACGGATGGTGACTCCGGAATCTGAGGAACGAATACGGTGCAAGCATCACACTGTCTGCCAGGCAGGCGTTGTGGAAATCGTGAACTTGCTAGGCCGCGGGGGACGCGTCAGGCGCTATCAGGTAAGGCAGGTCCGGCAGCGAATCCTGAAGTACTGTCTGCTTGGAGACAACTGATGCTCAAGTACGCGATCATTCTCTACTGGAGCAACGAAGACCGAGTATTCGTTGCCGAGGCACCTGAATTGCCCGGGTGCATGGCACACGGCAGCGACCAAGAGACCGCGTTGCGGAACATCAAGGACGCGATGCAGTTCTGGATCGAAACAGCCCAAGAGTTGGGGCGACCCGTGCCAGAGCCGAACGGCGAGCGCCTGATGCTTGCTTGACCAGTGCGCACTCAGTGCGGATGGGCATGGCAGGAAAGGGATTTGGGTCGGTTGCGTGAGGATTCAGTTGGGGCCGACGACTGAAGGCAGGTTCAGTGAGGCGAGCTTGAGGTGGGCTGCGAGGGTGTTGTGCCGAAGCCGGCCTGCTTCGGCCACTGGCTAACACGGCGGCGCAGGTAGGAGTCTCGGGCATAGCGGTCGAGAGCTGGACGGGCCGTGGTCTGACCGGATCGCACCAGTTCGGCAAACGATGATCGCGAACACGGCTCAGGCCTTGACAGGAATCACGGAAGCTGCGCCGCCTGGTCGTGCATGTCGCGCCCTAGGTGCGCACGGCCCAGCCGGCGCCGCAGATCGCGCTTGGCTTGGGCACAGAAGTGCTCGGGGACTGTTCGTGAGTTCCACGGCCGCCATGACACGGCCCTTCCTACCGCGGGCTTGGGGATGCCTTATGAGGTGATCCCTTAGTGGTCGAGCACGATCGCTTCGGGGCTGTGCCCGCTGCCGCTTTCTGCCCACTGGTGGACCTGGACGGCGATGTGACGCCTGACGGATCTATACAGCCATTCCGTCGAGGGATCGCCGCGATGTCAGAGCGGCCTTGAGCACCGGTTCTGCCCGTTTGACTGGACGGCCTGTTCCGAATCACGCCCCGATACGACTCGTGGCCGTTTAGCGGTCCCGGCGGGGGCGCCTTCGGGCCCTCCGTCCGTCCAACGGCGGGCGACGGCTACGCCGAGCTGGCCGCCCGAATCGAAGTATCGATTCGGGAGCTGACAGGAAGTTCCCGGACTGGAAGCCCCTATGACTTGCGATGGCAGAGATGACTCCTGAAGACCCGCTTCGGCCAGTTCGACCCCGGAGTCTGGCCAGCGGCAATCGTGCCGCTAAGCTGCGGACGGCGCTCCAGTCCAAGAGCGTCAATAGCCCCGAAGCGACAGGCCTGTCGCCACGGGCTCCC
>JAJDWM010000360.1 GCA_022825595.1 Bryobacterales bacterium
CGGAAAAAGCTCAGTCGGCGGTGTGCCGATGAGAGTGAGGTGGAGGATGTCCTCCGGCGATTGAGCGCGTATGGTTACGTCGATGACGGCCAAGTTGCGGAGTCCTATTCCGAATTCAGGCGCGATTGCACCCTCTTGGGCCAGCGGCGAGTGCTGAACGAGCTCTTGCGGCGCGGGGTCGATCAGGCAGTAGCGGAGCGTGCCGTGGCCGAAGCCTACCAGCACACGGACGAAGTCGAGCTCGCTCGGGCGTTCCTGCGTCGAAGGCTCGGCAAGCGCCTCTCGGAAGTACGAGTGGAGAGCCCTAAGCGGATGGCCCGGCTGTATGCAGCGCTGGCGAGGGCCGGTTTCGGCCCGCACGCGACAATAGGGGCGCTTTCCGGTCTGTCAGCGGAATCCGAGTTGCTCGACGCTGTCGAGGCCGCGTCAGCGGACGCATGAGATTCCGCCAATGGCAACGGTCGTTCCGAATCCGCCGTTGACACCGAGCGTTTTGCGGACGGCCCGGACGCGTTTGTCGATCCCGGCGCCAGATGGACCAGCGCCGCAAGAGGGCGTGGCTCCCCGGTCACACGCGGAGGCCACTGCCAAGCCCCACGGCAACGAACGGTCGCGGGTCCAAGCAGCTGCCATGAGAGCATGTTCAGGAACAAGAGTGCCCCGCCGTCGCGCCACCGCTTCGACCTACCAGATTCTCGGGCCGGCTCGAACGGCTGAGCAGTTGGGACGACTTGCTGAGACGGCATCCGCTCGGTGTCACCGCAGTTCAGCAACGGAGCGCACGCGTACGGCCAATAAGTCGGCGTTTGCGGTCGTCCCCGCCGAAGGAGTCAAAGCGAGATGGTAAGTGTCATGGACGGGGGGATGGGGAGGGAACTCATCCGACGTGGCGTCGCCAGGCGCGGTGGGCTGTGGTCGGCCAGAGCGCTTCTGGATGCTCCACAGGTGGTTGTCGAGACGCATGGGGCCTTTATTGCGGCCGGTGCCGGGATCATCACGACCAACAGCTACTCTTGTGTGCCAAGCTACCTCTCGAAAGTCGGCTTGGAAGACAGGTACGTCGACCTCGCTGCTCTTGCCGGGCGACTCGCACGAAAAGCTGCCGACAATTCGGGAAGAAAGGTGCTGGTGGCGGGTGGGCTGCCGCCGCTCTCCGAAAGCTATAGGCCGGACCTTGTCCCGAGTGATGGGGAGTCGCGACCCCTCTACGCCACACTCGCGCAGGCCTTGGAACCTTCGGTTGACCTGTACCTCTGCGAGACCATGGCGAGCGCTCGGGAATCGCGCAACGCCGCCGAAGCGGCGCTTGCCGCCGCTGCGCGACGGGGCCTTCCTGTCTATGTCTCGTGGACGCTGAACGAGCGGCCTGGCGAGGGCCTGCGAAGTGGAGAGAGCATCTCAGAGGCGTTCAGTGCCCTCAGCGACCTGAAGATCGATGCGTTCCTGTTCAACTGCACACACCCCGACGCTATCGAGGCCGGCATTGCAGAGATGGCTGGGCTGACAGATCGGCCCACAGGTGGATACCCCAATCGATTCAATGTTCCCAAGGGTTGGACACTTGACGGAGAGCTTGCCGTCGAGCCGCGCCAAGACGAGGGGGCCCAGCGCTTTGTTGATTCGGCTGCGCGGTTCATCGGAAAGGGTGCGACGCTCGTGGGAGGGTGCTGCGGGATTCGTCCGGAGGACATCGCCGCGCTGGCAGAGTTCCTTCGGAACAACGAAGCTGAGCCAGTGACATCAGATTCTCCGGCCTGAGGGAATTCTCCGACTCTCAAGCACTCGTTGACGGCTGGTCACTGGTGGATGGCAATCAGGTCAGTCTCGTCCCGTCTCATACACGCATGACCTTCGGCGAGCCACCAGTAGTGCTTCCCATTCGCACCGGTATGCCACTGAGCCATGCTATCCTCTTGCCCAGACGCGGCAGCGCGTTGGCCAAGCGGTCCGATCCGGAACCGTGAAGTCCGTCGGTTGCTGAGCATAGTGGCAATCTCGAATGCACGTGCCAGTGCAGGCCCTCTTTCGCCTTCGGAAGGCCGAGCCATGAAGGCCGCCACGGTCGGACGACACCCGAGCGTCACGCGCGCAGAGTGCTTCGGGGCCATCGAGTCCCCAGATGCCTCGGAAGCCCGCAATTTGACCGGAGCCTCGAAATCTTGGGTTGACCGGCCCAGAGAGGCTGCTGTTAGAATCCTAGACCCAACACGGGGGCCGCGCTTGCAAGTCCGTCGGCAATCGCCTCCAGCGGCGCTGGCACCATAAGGACCGATGCCCAAGCGTGGCCTGATCATCTGCGGGCTCTGCACGGTGGTAGCGATCGGAGCGGCCCAAGCTCCCGATGTCCCGCCGGTCGAGGAGAGCGACTTCGTAATCACCGCCGAGTCCAACTTGGTGGTCGTACCGCTGCATGTGTACGACCGAAAGAAATCAGTCAACGGCTTAGGAATCGAGTCCTTCGAGTTGCGGGAGGACGGCGTTCTTCAAGACATCGCGTTCGTCGAGGGCCCTGCGGACGACGGAGGGAAGATCTCGTCGCGTTCCGTGCCGACGGAGATAATGTTCCTGATCGATTTCAGTTACAGCGTGATGAGGCCCGGCCTGCTGGACTTCACGACGGTCCGCAGCACTATGTTGGAAGGCTTGCGGGACGATGTGATGATCTCCGTCTACGGGTTTGCGAGCACGCTGAAGAAGTTCACCGGACCCACGCGCGACCTTAACAAGCTCCAGTGGGCGCTGGACCAAGCTTACGAATCGGAGACTGGTGGGAGTCGCGTGTACGAGGCGATCATCCAGACCGCTCGAGACGCTGCAAAGCGGGGTGGGAACGTCTCGAGGATGATGGTGGTGTTCTCGGACGGCCTGAGCACTACCAAACTCGACCCTGAGGTGGTCGTCCATGCGGCAAGAGCGTTCGGCATACCGCTCTATCCCGTGGTCCTCGGTCACGAACGCCTCGTTCGGAGATCGCAGAGGCGCGTGCCGAGGCTTGGTCCGTCCAGATACCCGGCGGGGCCCCGGGGAGGGCAGTCCAATTCGCGCAATCAGGAAAGCCGCATGCAGCTGTTCGCGGACATCGGACCAAAGACCGGCGGGCGAAGCTATGATCTGACGGTTCTCAACAGCAAGGTGGTTGGCAGGATTCTCGGCTCTCTGTCCCAGTTGGCAGAGACCGAGTACGTGGTCGGGTACTATCCTCGCGCGGTGGATGAAGCGCTCACCGCCCACGAAGTCCGCGTCAATTTGGTGAGCGAGGAGATCGGCAAGCTCTATGGGGGCCACCGGCTGGTAGTGCACTGAACCGGTGCGGTAGGCGCCGAACGCTTCGGAAGTGTCTGCCAGCGACTCCCACCGCGACACACGCGCAGCTCCCGGAGATCGCCAGTGAGCGGACCAAGGATGATGAGCTATTCGCCTCAAGGCCCTCCGCTGTCACATTCGACGAACGACAAACCTCCTCTGGAGCGGCACCACGCTCGAACGTGCAACCCTGAGACGGGAATCTTATGTCATTGAAGCGGGAATTCCGGATTGGACGAGCAAATATTCTTAATTGGACGGTGATATACTCCGGATCGGACGTACGTATACTCCGGATCGGACGTACCACCGTGCCAAACCCAGCGAAAGGGCGAACGCATTTCGTCCCGAGGCACGCCGAGGCCTCTGTCCGTACCGCACTTGCCGACACTCGGGTCGTTGCCGTCGTCGGACCAAGGCAATCGGGCAAGACGACCCTTGTCCGCCAGATTGCCCAAGATGGCGGACGGCCATTCGTGACGCTCGATGACGAGATTTCGAGACGCTTCGCCATCGACGACCCGACGGGGTTCCTCCGAGCGTTTCCCTCTGCGGCGATTGACGAGATCCAGCGGTCGCCCGACTTGATCCTCGCCCTCAAGCGCACCGTCGACGACGACCCGCGGTCGGGCCGCTACATCGTCACAGGCTCAGTGGATCTGTTCCGGCGCGCCATCTCGCCGGACACACTCGCCGGGCGAGTCGAGTCCGTAACACTCCTGCCGTTCTCACAAGCCGAGATTGAAGTCTCAGCTGTGCCTACCTTTCTCCACCGAGCGTTCTCGGGAGGTTTTCCTCGCTTCGCAGTCCTCGGCCCCACATCAGCCCTAGTAGAACGTGTCCTGATCGGAGGTTACCCCGAAGCTGTCGCGCGGCCGATTGCTGCGCGCCGGGCGGCTTGGCTGCGGTCTTACGCAAGGGTCATGGCCCGCAGGGATGTCGCGGATGCATTCAGGGTCTCGAAGCGCGATCAAATGGCCCGCCTTGTCCGCCGTGCGGCCTTCTCCTCAGGCGGGCTGCTGAACTTCTCCCGAATTGGGTCGGAACTGGGGATCAATGCCAAGACCGTTGATCGGTGGCTGATTCTCCTTGAACACCTGTTCCTATTGCGCCGCGTCGAGGCATGGCATCGCAATGACCTCAAGAGGCTGGTCAAGACGCCTAGGCTCCACTTCTTGGATTCGGGGCTCCTCGCGGTGCTTCGGCGGGTCGGTGCGCCCGCCATCAAGAGGGATCGAACCAAGATCGGCCCGCTGCTGGAGTGCTTCGTCTACTCAGAGCTAATCAAGCTGGTCGATCTGGCGGAAGAAGACATCTTGGTGAGCCACTATCGGGACAAGGATGGGGTCGAGGTGGACTTCGTGCTGGAGCGGGCAGACGGGAAGACTGTTGGCATCGAAGTCAAAGGCACCGCTACGGCTCGTCCGGCTCACTCCCGCGGGCTCATGCGGCTAAAGGCAGCGTGCGCCGACAGGTTCGCGTGCGGCATACTCCTGCACGATGGCGATCGCGTCCAGCAAATCGCGCCTCGAGTGTTCGTTATGCCCTTCAAGATGCTCTGGGAATCGTGAACAATCCGCCGTGCTGACCGGCCGCCCCGATCTGCAGTTCTGCCGCTCTCCTTCCCAGCAGAGACTGACGACACGTCATCGCGATCGACTCTCGTAGCGGGAAGTGTCCCCGGGCGGAGATTGGGCGACCTTGCCGCGACCGCTTCCCAGCGGACCAAATCGCGATTCGCCCATCTGCAGTCCGGTCTCGTCCGAAGTCGTCTTCGGGCGGGTGCTGTGCACTAGTGCTCCCGGTCTTCCTGTTGGGCTTGGACCCGGAGAGATCGCGATTGAGCCGCTCCCGATCGGTTCGTCCGCGATCCCCGAATCAGGAGCAGCGATTTCGGCACGTGAAGTGGGCACTGCCGTCTCGTTCCCGATGGCCGACTCGCCCCCCATACGTGTGCCGTCTTCCCAGGTTCGACTTCTGGGTGCGGTTGGGAGTAGGCTCCTGTTCGACGTGTTCTGTAGATTCCTCCTTGGCTCAGTGTGCTCTGGATTCCGGATTGCTGCACCCGGTTCAAGTATGCTGGCAAGCCACACGGACTGGTTGCACTGTGCTCGTTGCCGGGATCATGAGCGGTACGTCTGTCGATGGGATCGACGTCGCCATCGCCAAGATCACTGGCCAGGGATCCCGCCTAGCTGCAAAGACTGTGGCGTTCTCGGAGATTCCGTTCCAGAACGGGATCCGAGAGCAGGTCCTCGCGGTCTCGGATGCCGTCGTTCCCACGGCCGCCATCAGCCAGACTCACTACCTTCTCGGCCAGGTCTTCGCCGAAGCGCTCGTTATCGCGACGCGGGAAGCGGGTCTGGATCTTGCAGAGCTCGACTTGGTGGGTTGCCACGGGCAAACCGTTTACCACCAAGGTGAGTCCGTACCGCTATGCGGGCGACCTGTTTCCAGCACGATGCAGCTGGGCGAGGCCGCCTGTATCGCTCAGGCGTCAGGGAGTCCTGTCGTGTCGGACTTCCGCGCCGGCGACATAGCCTCGGGCGGACAGGGCGCGCCTATCGTGCCCTATGTCGACTACATGCTGTTGCGGCACAACACACTCAACCGCGTCGCCCTCAACATAGGCGGAATCGCCAATCTGACCGCCTTGCCCGCCGGTTCGCCTGCGAGCGACGTCATCGCCTTTGACACAGGCCCCGGCAACATGGTGATGGACCAGATCGCCAGCGCCATCTCCGATGGTGTGCACCGCTTTGACCGTGACGGTCGAATGGCCTTGAGCGGGCTTCCGGACGAAAACCTGCTCAGGGGGCTTCTCGCGGATTCTTGGTACGCCCGGCCTCCGCCCAAGAGCACAGGGCGGGAACGCTACGGCCCTCACTTCGTAGGGCCGCTCCTGGAACTTGGATTGCCGCCGGCTCGCTTGATGGCGACCGCAGCTGCACTGACCGTTCGAACGATCATTGGGGCCCTCGAGAGGTTCGTGAAGCCCGAGATGGGGCTCGACGAACTGTTGGTCTCGGGAGGCGGCTGGCGCAATCCGGCCTTGATTGGACCCTTGAGGGCCAACCTTCCGAAAGTGCGCGTCAGGGGCACGGATGAACTGGGCATCGCAACAGATGCCAAGGAGGCGCTAGCCATCGCGGTGATCGCCTACGAGACGTTCCACCAGCGCCCGGCAAATTTGCCCTCCGCGACTGGCGCAAGCCGCGCAGCCACGCTGGGTAGGATCACGTGGCCCTGACTTCGCCAGATGCCGTGATCACTCCGGGACTGGAACCTGTGCCTTGATAAGGTCGCGCGCCTGTTCGCGCAGAGACGCAGCCTCGATGTCTCCGGGCTCCCAAGCCAGCACGGCTGCCATCGCTGTAGCCGCCACCGAGGGTTCTCCCGCTTCCAGCGCCAGACGGCCCAGTTCCTTTTGCGCAGATACCATGCTCGGGGCTAGGGTCACCGCCGTCTCCAGGGCTCGCAGGGCTTCCTGTTGCCTTCCGAAGCTGGCCAGAGCCAGGCCCAGCTCGTAGTGTGCTTCGGCTCGGTCTGGGTTAAGTTCGAGGCAGCGGCTCAGAGCATTGACGGCCCCTTGCATATCCGAGCCCAGTTGGCGCAATGCGGAGCCGAGACGCAGGTGCGCGTCTTCGTAGTCAGCACTTGCTTCCACGGCTTCCCGCAACAGGGGGACAGCCTCATCAATGCTGCTCGACTGGAGGAGTTGCCGGGCCTGCTGCTCAAGTAGGATGGCCCGGCTGCGTCCCGCGGCACGTTCCGCAACGGCCCGCGAGCGATCCGTGCTGGCCCGTGCCTCGTTCGTCCGCCCGGCGCGTTGGTATGCCTGCGCAAGGTTTCTGTGCGCTTTTCCTAGCTCAGGGTTCAGCCGAACGGCCTCCCCGAACTGAGCGATCGCACCCTCCACATCGTTCAGACGCAGCAGGACCGTCCCGAACGTGTTCCGGGTGTCATAGTCCCCCGGGGCTGCTTCTACCGCGGCACGAAGCTCGTGCGCGGCCCGGCCCAAAGCACCCCGGCGCTGCAGGCCGACGCCCAGCGCGCGCCTCGCATCTACATGCCCCGGCCTGAGTTCGAGTGCTTTGGTGAACTCCCCGATTGCCTCGTCCGCGGCCCCGGCTTTCGTGAGGGCTAGGCCAAGGTTGTAGTGGCCCTCAGCACTCCCGGGCTCCAGGTGGACCGCCTTGCGGAGAACGGCGACCGCTTCTTCGGAAACCTCCAGTTCCGCGAGCGCCGTTCCGAGGGCCACAAGCGTCTTGGGGTTCTCCGGGTCCGCCTCAAGCGCCGCCCTTAGGTGCTCGACTGCCTCCCCTGTCTTGGCATCTAGCTGCAGAATCGCCGCCAAGTTGTAGCGCGCTTCGGCAAAGCCGGGCGTCAGCTCGAGCAGAGTTCGCAGCATGCGCTCCGCCCCGCGCCGGTCTCCCCGCTTGCTCAGCGCGGCGCTGAGCATGTAGCGCGCCGGAACTAGGCCCGGGTCCGCCCGCAGAGCGTGGTGGTAGGCCTCGACGGCGTCCTTGCCCCTGCCAGAGCGCTCCAGCGCCATCGCGCGGTGGAGGTGCGCTTCGGCAAAGTCCGGATCGATGTCCACGGCCCTTCCAAAGTGCGCCACCGCGTCCGAGAACCGAAGGCGGTCTGCTTGGATCTTGCCGATCGCAAGGTGGGATCGCTTGTCCGACGGATCTGCCTGGACCGCTGCGAATAGCTGTCCCAGAGCTGCTTGAAGGCTGCCTTCCTCCAAGTACCGCAGTCCGCGCTCGCGAAACGCTGCGGCTGAGTCTCCGGCACTTGGCCGCTGTGCGGTGGCCGCCGACGGAATCGCCAACGCCACGGAGAGAGTGACCAAGTGTACGCTGGCTCTCCATCGGGGATGGGCACGCGCCACCGTGGCATCATGCTTAGCTTCCATCAGCATCGCTGTCTGCCCAGCGGTCCCTTGGACTAAGGAGATTCCTCGCGAACGATCCGCAGCAAGCTGCGCTTGGCGAACTCTTCCCTGTCTTCTTCTTTCTGCTGGCTCACCAGCGCCAGCAACTCGCGGGCGCGGTCCGCATCCCCGCGGCGGCGGTGCGTAAGGGCCAGCTGGTAGGTCGCGGAAACGTCCCCGGGGTCGATGGCGCGTGCCTTCTCCAAGTGCCCGATCGCTTCTTCGAGGCGTCCCTGCCTCGCCAGCATCTTTCCCATTAGCAGGCGGGACTGGAACAGGTCCGGTCGCAGATCGATCGAGCGCTGCAAGGCTTCCACGGCCTCGCTCTCGGCCGGCGAACCGGGTGTGAGCCCGGAACGCTGAAGCGCCTCGGCGAGGAACCAGTGGACCAGGTAGTCGCCGCCCGCAACATCCTTTCTAGACCGCAGGACCCGCACGGCCTCGGGCAGCCGGTCCTGCTGCATCAGGATCAGGCCCAGGGCAACGCCGGGAAGGTTGTTCTCCGGCGCTAGGTCGGCCGACCGGTCAAATGCTCCCTCAGCCTCGGGGAAGCGACCCTTCATCGCAAGCGCGACCCCGCGCTGGAGATGCATCCGGTGAGAGTCCGGTAAACGGTCGGTGGCGATGTCGGCGATCTCCACACCGAGGTCGAAGTTCTCGTGCTCCAAGCAGAGTGCGATCAGATCCACGTAGTTCGACTCGTCAGATGGTTCCATCTCAATGGCGTCCCGCAACGAGTCATAGGCCCGCTTGGTGTCGCCTACCGATTCGTACGACTGCGACAGCAGGTTGCGGAGCTCGGCCGTTCCGTGCCCGTCGCGGATGAGCTCCTCGCCGACCTCCAACGCGCGATTGTGATTCCCGCTCTTGGAATGGGCGAGCACAAGGTTGAACCCAATCTCGGACGGATTGGCGATGGCACCGCGCGAGCGCTCGAGCGCGCTTGCTGCGGAATCGAATGCTCCCAGTTTCGCGAGATGCAGGCCGGCTTGGTAGTGCACGTCCGGACTCGCCGAAGCTGGAACCCGGAGCAAGGCTGCCTCAGCCTTCGTCGGCTGCCCGCTCTCGGCCAGTGCCCTCGCATACCTCACGAGCACAGCCGGGTCCTTCAGGACCAGATCGCCGGCCAGGGCGAAGTGACGCGTCGCGTCCGCGAAACGCGCTTCGCCGAACGCCAGTTCGGCAAGTCCAACGTGTGCGAAGGGAGCGCCTCGATCTGTTTCCTTGAGCCTTTCGAGGTACGGCTGAGCATCCTTCGGGGAATCACCGGCTAGCAAGCTAAGCGAGAGGTTCTTAAGCGCCGACTCGTAGTGCGGATTCAACTGCAGTGCCTCTTGGAATGCAGCTTCGGCATCTGGACGCCGACCGGATGACGAGAGTGCCACGCCTAGGGCATTCAGCAACAGCGGGTTGTTGGGGATCTCTTGGACGACCTCTTGCAGAAGCAGTACGGCACCGCTCCACGAACCCTGCCGCATGAGCAGTTCCGCCTGCCGGTACTTCTCGCGGGCTGAAGTGTTCCTGTTCTCTTGGGTCGCACCGACGCTCGCCGTGAACGCGAGCAATAGGCAGAGATGCGAAAGTCGCTGCACGGTGCGAGCGTTACCCTTGGCGCCAAGATCGCTTCGGTACGTGCCTAGCTTACAGCCCCACGAGAACGCACCGGAGCACCGGAATCGGCGAGAATCCGCACAACAGTTGCCATTGTTGCCGTCCAGAGCGCCCTAGGAGCCCGGAAGTGGGCGTAAGATCAATCCCATTAGTACCGTGCGCGAACATTCGCGCACGGCTGAACTCGCAGTCTCAAGAAGGGGAGGGACAATGCCATTGCGTACTTGGATTGATTGGCCGCGTGGATCACGAG
>JAJDWM010000213.1 GCA_022825595.1 Bryobacterales bacterium
TTCGGAGCTTGCCCCTGGAGATGCTGGACTGCGGTTCCGAATCGCGTCGCTGCTGCATCAGATGATGGAGTTCGGGAGGTCGGCCGATGCCTTCGCGGAACTCGTTGAACTAGATCCATTGCACGCGGATGCCCACATCCATCTCGGCGAAGCGCTGGTCCAGTTGGGCAAGACGGACGAGGGGATCCAGTCGCTCAGGCGCGGGCTCGACATCAATCCCCAGTCCCCTCAAGCGCACGTGGCACTCGGCAAGGCGCACCGCCTTGCGGGCGACGATGAGGAGGCACTGAGCCATCTGATCCGCGGCGCCTCCGCCGATCAGGACGGAAAGCTCCACTACCAGCTCTTCCTGCTGTACAGAGGGCTGGGCAAGCCGGACGAGGCTAGGGCTGCCCTTGAGACTTCCCAGCGCTTACGGAGCAGAACTCAGTGAGGGTCTGTTGACCGGTCTATGCGCAAGAATGTGCGCCCCGGGCTTGGGTTAGGCCGCGAAGGCCTCCGTGGTCCGGGCCCGGCCGCTTGGTTGCTGGTGGTCAGCGGCGTCCTCTCGATCTGCTCTGCCCAAGGTCAGCGCCCCGACCCGATTGGTGACGGGGAACTCGTGCAAGGCATCTCTGCAGCGAGGCAGAGCCACGATCGGATGGTTGCCGAACTGGACCGAATTCGGGTCCGGAGCAAATCCGAGAATCCCTATGTCGGGGAGCTGTACGGAGAGCGCGATCGAGACCTGCTCGCCGCTCTGCCGCCGGACGCACCCTCATCACAGAGATCGAGGCTGCATCTTGCCGTCGGCAGGGACGCCCTCCGGCTCGGCCGGACGGACGAGGCGATCACGCACCTCTTGGAAGGCTACCGGCTCTCGGATCCCGGCTTGGTTCGGCCCGCCCTCCAGCTGGGTATCGCATACTTGCGCTTGGGCGAGACCCAGAACTGCCTTCACCATCCCAACCCTGACCGCTGCATCCTTCCCTTAACGGACGGGGGCGTGCATACCGACCCGACTGCGGCCAGGAAGGCGGCGAGGTACTTCCGCGAAGTGCTCAGGAAGCAGCCGGGTCATTTGACCGCTCGATGGCTTCTCAATCTCGCCCACATGCAGGCGGGAGACTACCCCCGGGAGCCGCCCCCGCCCATCCGCCTTCCTCCGGAGGCACTTGAGTCCGAATCGCCGTTCCCGCGCTTCCGGGACATCGCAGCCGGCCTAGGGCTCAACGTGAGAAGCCTTAGCGGCGGGGCTGTGGCTGAGGACTTTGACGGGGACGGATGGCTGGATCTGGCGGTTTCAGACTGGGATCCGAGCGCAGAGCTCCGCTACTTCCGGAACGAAGCGGACGGGAAGTTCTCCGAGCGCACTGCGGAAGCCGGGCTTGAGGGGATCTATGGAGGACTGAATCTTGTCCATGGCGACTACGACAACGACGGCGATGCGGACCTGTACGTATTGCGCGGGGCGTGGCTGGGGAAGGCGGGACAACACCCGAACTCTCTCCTGCAGAACGACGGGAACGGTCGGTTCAGCGACGTCACGTACGCTGCGGGCCTAGGAACGTCCCCGTCCGCAACGCAGACCGCCGCATGGGGCGACTACGACAACGACGGTGACTTGGACCTCTACGTTGGTAACGAGAACTCGCCGAGCCAACTCTACAAGAACCTAGGGAACGGAACATTCGAAGACGTCGCGGTCCAAGCCGGTGTCACGAATGGTTCGATGGCAAAGGCGGTGATTTGGGGGGATGTGGACTCCGACCGGTTCTTGGACCTCTACGTTTCCAACTTCGGGGCGCCGAATCTTCTTTACCGGAACAACCGCGACGGGACGTTCACGGACATTGCGCGCGACGCGAACGTCACCTTTCCGCACCGCAGCTTCCCGAGCTGGTTCTGGGACTTTGACAACGACGGCAATCTGGACCTGTTCGTGGCTTCTTACGAGCGCGATGTCCGCGATGTGGCCGCGGGCTACTTCAATCTGCCGCCGGAGCGCACCGAACCGGACAGCCTGTACCGGGGTGACGGGACCGGCGGATTCGAGGATGTTGCTTCCGCAATGAACCTCGTGCGGATCACTCAGCCCATGGGTTCCAACTTCGGAGATCTCGACAATGACGGCTACCCTGACTTCTACTTGGGAACGGGGTATCCAGAATACGAGGGCCTGATGCCGAATCTAGTCTTCCACAACCAGCGAGGCACGCGATTCTCCGACGTCACAGCCAACGCAGGGCTGGGCCACCTCCAGAAAGGGCATGGCGTGGCATTCGCGGACTTCGACCACGACGGGGACCAGGACATCTTCATCGAACTGGGTGGCGCATACGCCGGTGACGTGTTCGGCAACGCCCTCTTCGAGAATCCCGGATTCGGGAATGGCTGGATCACGGTCACTCTGGTCGGCGTCGATTCCAATCGTTCGGCGATCGGGGCCCGCATCCGCGCCGACGTTCGGGAGGCATCGGGGCGGAGGTCCATCTACCGGTGGGTAAACGCCGGCGGGAGCTTCGGTGCGAATCCGCTGAGGCAGCATTTCGGCCTCGGCACTGCCGAATCCATCGACGTGCTGGAGATCTACTGGCCCGCTACGGATACGACGCAGCGATTCGAAGATGTTGCGCCAGGCCAGTTCATCGAAGTAGAGGAAGGCAAGCCGAGCTACCGCAGGATCTTGCACGCGCCTGTGAGGTTCAGCTCCATGGCCACCTACTGAGCTTGCGCTCCCGTCCCACGCACTGCAGGAGCAGGGCTTCGGACCGCCCATGCCCTCATGGCGGGCAGGCCGTGAAGCGCTGCGGCCGGCCCCTCGGATAGGTTCCGGCGAAGGCCTCAGTCTCCGAAGTAGCGGCGGCCCGAGGACGCAAGCGAGGCGCCCTGATCGACCTTCCAAGACTCCAGCTTGGCAAAGTCCGCTTCGCCCCACCTGCCGCGCAGCTCGGTCATCTGGGACTTGTCGAGTTGCTGGAAGGCACGGGCGGCGGCCACGTCACGGTCCACCTGCTCCG